>CAZVHN010000633.1:0-7460 GCA_964626895.1 uncultured Chloracidobacterium sp.
GGGTGTACCTACATTACAGGTCATCACCCGCGCCTTGAGAAAGATGCCCGTGCCGATAATGTTGCCTACGTTTATGGAAATCGCAGCGATTGGTCCAAGGCCGCGAATCAATTCCGGGTGTGTAAATTGTTGCATGCTTCCTTCATCCAAAGGTGGTGGTAGGGACGATCCACGAAATCACACTAAATGACACTAACAAAGATTTCGCGTTGGTTCATGTTATTTCGTGGATCTCTTTGGTCAGTCGAAATTCCTCAAACAGAAAGAAACTCAGTTGCCGACCAGACATTGGAGATTAGACTTTTGTTACCACACGTCATTCGTCAGCAAATCTTCGTAGGTGTCGCGGCGCCGGATTAGTTTCGCTGCTCCCTTTTCATTAATCATCACCGCCGCCGGCAACGGCCGGCCGTTGTAATGAAACATCTGGGCCAGGGAGTAGGCGCCGCTGTTGAGCAGGGCCAGCACTTCGCCGGGCTGCACGTTGTTTGGTAGGAACCGGTAGTCAGGAAGTCTGCCGCCGCGTTCAATATCGAAATAGACGTCGCCGGAATCGCATAGTGGTCCAGCCACTTTGTAACTAACTTCATGGGGCTCGCCGGCGCTGGTAGCCGAAATCAGATGGTAATACCACTTGTAATTGTTCATCGACAGCATCAGGTTGTAGCCGGCGTCGGTCAGGAGCCATACATCGCCGGTTTCGGGACGACGCTTGATGTTGCGAACGGTGGTGAGGACCAGGCCCGCGTCGGCGATCACGCTGCGACCGGGTTCCAGGAGAATCGTCACCGCATCGAGCAGGTGCTCGGCATCGGCGGCGCGGGCCGAGTCGCGCGCGACCCGCAGCGCTTCACGCAAAACTACCGAGGGTTCCAGATTCGCGCCTAACATGTCGCGCTCGTGCTCGGGAAGGTGATCTGCCTGGGAACGGTCGCGAAGGTAGTTGACGGGAATGCCGCCGCCCAGGTTGATGTGTTCGAGCGTGTGACCTGTTTCGCGATGTATTGTCAGCAGATGTTCCCACATGCTGCGGAAGGCCTCCGCAAAAGGCTCGACGTCGGGAGTTTGCGATCCCACGTGAATATGGATCCCGCAGACGTGAATTAGATCGGGATTTTGAAGGCCGCGACGAAAAGCATCGAGCACCTCCGAAGATGAAATGCCAAACTTTGATGTAAGTAGCGCTGTCTGCAGCCCCAGGTGCGAGCGCGTTCCGATCTCGGGGACCAGGCGCAGGGTTACGCGTGCGGGGTTCACGGCCTCACTCCGCTCCGCCGCTGCTCTCCGCACCGCTTCCTCCACCAATCCAATTTCATAGATCGAGTCGACGTTTATTGCATAAATTCCCGCGCGCACCGCTTCGTCAAGCTCTTCATCGCTCTTGCTGGTGCCATTAAAAATGATCTGATCCGGCCGGAATCCCACCCGCAGTGCCTTGAACAGTTCGCCTCCGCTGTTCACTTCAACGTCTATGCCGGATTCAAGAACGGTCTTGAGCACGGCCATGTTTGAATTTGCCTTCGAGGCGTAGAAGAAGCGGATCCGACGTTCGACCGCACGAGCGGCGAGTTTTAGTCTTTCTACATTCCAGCGGATTCTTGGCCCGGAGAAGACGAAGAGTGGGGAGCCGTATTCACTGACCAGTGACAGTGCGTCGGCGCCGTTAACGGTCAGATGGCGGTTGGCAACCTCGAGGTAACCGGGAATGGTCCATGCCGGACTTATTGCGACTACGTGAGACGACATTTAGTTAAGGCCCCAAAATAGACAACGGTCAGAATTAATAAATTGCAGCGAAGATAAACTGGGGTTTGAGCAGCGTCAAGCTTGTCATGGCCAGAAGACTTAGCCACAGATCTGCGCGGATAAACGCAGATTGCGCAAAAGACGGTAAATCAAATTAGGACCCCGTCTCCGGTTGGTTCTTGCTCGATCTGCGTTTATCCGCGAACATCTGTGGCAAGATCTCTTTCACATCCCGAGCTTCTTGATCACTTCACGAATCTGCTTGTAATGCCGAAGCTCATGATAACCAATGAAAGAAATGGTCGCGATGCCGTCGATCTCGCCCAGGAAAGGATGTTTGAAGATTGTTTGCTTGAGACGGTTTCGGCCGTGGGTTGAACAGAGTTCTTTGAGCCTGCTTCGTGCGGCGTCATAGTTTACGATCACCTCGGCCCTGGCTGGGGGGTTCAGCGGAATAACACCTCTGGGCGCTTTCACCCGCAGCAGTCGAGACGCCACGATGGAAGTAGGAATGAACTTCCTCAGAATACCGATTTTCCTCGGTGGATTGGCCAGTTCCGTCTCCAGCTCTTTGATCACCCTCTCTTCAACCAAACATAAGTGGTGCACTATTTCGGCAATACTCCATTCATTGTCGGCAGGGCTTCGCGAGAACAGCGGGTCCTCAATCGATGTGATCGTAGACACCAGTTTTGAGTGGATTGAATCTAAGCGGCGCAGGGTTTTGTTCATTTCTGAGAGAACCGCCGACATATCAGTGCCCAGTTTCAGGCTATTGGGCCGCGAAATTGTACGTGATCATGCCGGTTACTTTTACTGCCTCACCCATCAGGAAAGTGGGTGTAAACCGTGCCTGGAATGCGGCGTTCATTGATACTTGCTGCAGCAGCGGATGGCCCGAAACGGCTCGGGCCGCGATAACGTTGCCGTATTCGTCAATGGTGACCTGCACCACCACGGTGCCCGAGGCCCTGGCAGCACGTGCCTCGGCGGGATAATCAGGCTTCGGCAAGGTGATCGCTTTCCCATTTAGAACACCGCCCGATATCGGCGCTCGTTTTCCCGACTGTTCAGTCGTCGGGGCGGGCGTTTCTGGCTTCTTGTCTGTGGGGGTCTCGGTTGATCCTTCTGCACCACCAGCCGGAGTTTTCAAGTCCGGCTTTTGTCCCTGGAAAGTCGGTCCCGGATCAAACTCTTCGGGTTCTCCTTTGGCCTTCTTTTGCGAGGCGACGGTTGCTGGAGCTTCTACTACTTTCTCGGGAAGAAAGAATGAACTCAAAAAGCGATCAGTTAGTGCGTCGTCTTTCTTCGTGTTGAGGACGACGGCCGCGTAGAAGCGCCTTCTCGTGGCATAAACATGCACCGATCCTGAAAGGTCGCCGATAGTGAGTAGATATTCACGGCCGGTGTGGCGGTTCAAGGTCTTCGGGCCTACCAGTGTTAGCTTTGCGACTGCATCCTTCCCCCGGATCTTCTTCGGAAACCAGTGTTTGAAAGCGTCAACATAGGAGTTAACGCGTTCCATTTCTGAATACAGTGCGGGGTTCGCTTTTATTCCGCTCATCGACGATACCGCAAACACAGGACCTGTGGGATTGGTCCACAAGTAGAGCCGAGTATTCAGGGTCATCTTGTGATATGGCTCCTTAGTCATTTCGGCCGAGGAACTCTTGGGCATGAGAATGGCAAACTCTTCGCCTTCGGGTCGCAGAGTTTCCCACTCACCGAGAACATTTGTGTTTTGTGCCCGAGCGGCAGAGGGGAAGGCCATTGCCACTAACAACAGAAAAAGGAACGAAGCTAAAGTGCCAATTGGCCGCATGTCTGGTACTCCTTTCAAAAAGGCGGGGAATCAGATCTCCAAACAAAACCAGAACCCAAAATATATCGCGGTAAGTCTAGAATCTTAAAGTTGCGACTGCATCTCAGCGGGATTCCAATAAGCGTGCAAGGTCTGAATCTTTCCTGATTCATTAACTTCGAAAATGTCGATACCTTCAAAGTGTACCTTACGACCCTGCTTACTGATACCCCGGCCGGTCCATTTAACCGCGGCTCCAGTTCCCGCAACAAAAATCTGATCTTCGGTTAAGCCTACTTCCTTGAAAGCAGCCGTGATCGTCTGGAAAAACTCCCCGAGTTTCTCATGACCCTTCGTGGGCAGCGCCCCTACCGGATCGTAGCTGACCGCATCTTCGGCAAAAGTATTTACCCAGCCCCGTTGGTCCATGGCTCGCGTAGCTTCAAAATAAGCTCTCACCGCTTTCGAAACGACTTCAGGAGACATCCGATTATATTCCTTTCCACCCAGTCCACAGGATTTGTGCTAATGATGGTCTAGGTGCCGCATGAATCTGACTTCCAGGCGAAGCGTTGGGTGACAGTTTAGGCCCTTTCGCGATCACGCTCAACCAGCATCCGCCGCAGAATCTTGCCGGATGCAGACTTCGGAATCTTATCTATAAACTCAACGCTTCTTATCTTCTTGTACGGAGCTACCCGCTCCGTAACAAAAGCTATTATCTCTTCTGGAGTAGCCTCCCCTCTCAATACCACGAAAGCCTTCGGCACTTCTCCGGCTTCGTCATCGAGGCAGGGAACCACTGCGGCGTCGGCAATTGCCTCGTGCGTTAGCAAGATCGCTTCAAGCTCGGCCGGAGGCACCTGAAATCCTTTGTACTTGATCAGCTCCTTAGCCCGGTCCACGATGAAAAAGTGATGGTCGTCGTCGGCGTAGCCTATGTCGCCAGTATGCAGCCAACCTTCCGAATCGATGGTCTGGGCGGTCGCCTCAGCTCGATTGAGATAGCCCTTCATGACTTGTGGACCACGTACACAAACCTCGCCTTCCTTGTGTGGCCCAAGCGGGAGCCCGGTTTCCAGATCAATAATCTTGCACTCAGTGTTTGGGGCGCAGACACCGACAGAGCCGAACTTGACCTGCGCTGGATCGGAGGGCGATGAATGAGTCACGGGACTGGTCTCGGTCATG
This sequence comes from uncultured Chloracidobacterium sp., assembly GCA_964626895.1. Classification (GTDB taxonomy): domain Bacteria; phylum Acidobacteriota; class Blastocatellia; order Pyrinomonadales; family Pyrinomonadaceae; genus PSRF01. The sequence continues at coordinate 4,739 of CAZVHN010000633.1, forward strand.
CCATAGCCCTGCCGGATCTGGCAGTTAAGCCTTTCCATGCAGGCGCGAGTCAGATTCTCATCCAACGGCGCAGCCCCGCAAAAGATCGTGCCTAGCGTCGACAGATCATAGTTATCGACAAGGGGACTCCTGCTCAAGGCCAGCACAATAGGCGGAACCAGATGGGCAAGCGTCACGCCATAATCATCGATGCATTTCAAAAACTGCTCCAGCTCGAAACGGGGCAGGGTAACGATAGTCGCGCCCGTGTAGAGTCCCATATTTAGAATGACGACCAGGCCGTAGATGTGGAAAAGAGGTAGCACACAGATCAACGTGTCGTCTTCAGTGAAGTAATCGAGACCCTCCATCTGGCGAATGTTCGCGACCAGATTATGGTGCGTCAGCATCACGCCCTTCGGCAGGCCGGTCGTGCCGCTGGAATAGGGTAGCGCGACTAGATCCTCCCTGGGATTAATCTCCACAGTAGGAGCCTGGCCATTGGTCGCGAACAGCGAGGCAAAAGGAGTGGCCCCATCGGCCTCGCCGAAGACAAATAGTTCCTCAATCAAGGCCGCCTTGGCAGACTCGCGAGCTTTTTCGATAAACGCCGGTACCGTCACAAGAAATCTGGCCCCGGCATCCTTCAATTGATGAGCAACTTCATGTTCCGTATAGAGAGGATTGACCAGCGTGTTGATGCCACCCAGTGATGCGACGGCGTGGAAAATGATGGCGTACTCAGGGACGTTGGGGCTCAAGATCCCAAAGACGTCACCTTTCTTGAATCCTCGCTGGGCCAGGCCGGCCGCGACTTGAGTGATCGCATCCGCTAGTTGTGAATAGGTGATAATCCGTCCCGTTGGACCTTCGATAAGCGCGGGCTTATTGCCGAGTTCTTGCGCGCGCCGAAGGACCAACTGTGAGAGAGAGACTTCAGGTATGCTGACTTCAGGATACGGTCCACGGAAGATCATGATTGTTTGGTGGCTCAAACTCTAGTCTGAGCAAGAACTGCAACCACACAGACTTGAAGTCTGTGCTACTGCAGGAGCGCGCCTACATTAACAGGGTGACCGAGCATCTGCAAAAGGTTTATAGTAACGCTGCCAATCAATACAGAACCGCGAGCGGTAAAGGCTGTGTGAAAACTGAGCAGGGCCTACGGTAATTTGCAAGTTAGCCGGGCTTGAGCCGTCCTACAGCCTGAGAAACTCCCATGTCTGACTCAGAAACTCGCCCCTTAAATGTGGTTTGCCTGGCGACGTATTTTAAAGGCGTCAATTTTATTCGCGAATGTAAGAGTCGCGGCTGTCAGGTGGTCCTCATTACGAAGCAGAAGACGTTGGGAGAAGACTGGCCGCGTGAAAGCCTCGACGATCTCATTGCCCTACCCAACGATGCCGATCCTGACCTGTTTATTCATCTAGTAAGCCTGCTGGCCCGCCAGACTAAAGTAGATCGGATCGTGGCACTGGAAGAGTTTGACGTTATCACCGCGGCTCAAATCCGTGAGCACTTCTGTCTTTCGGGAATGAGCAGTGCAACGGCGCGACTCTTCCGCGATAAATTGGCCATGGGCGCCAAAGTGAAGGAAGCTGGAATCAATGTGCCGGATTTCGTTCCCTTGCTGAATCACGATGAGGTCCGTGACTTTGTCGACCGAGTTCCTCCGCCGTGGGTAATTAAGCCGCGCTCAGACGTTTCCGCAATCGGCATCAAGAAAGGACAGGAGCCAGCAGATGTGTGGCGCGCGATCGACGAACTCGACCAGCGCGAACGACTTCGCGAACGCTCTCCACACCACCTCCTTTCGCGGTTCATTCACGGCGATGTCTTCCATGTCGATTCGCTGGTCAGCAATGCGAGAGTGATTTTCGCCGGCGCGAATAAGTATGGCCGCCCACCCATGGATGTGGCGCACAAAGGGGGAGCTTACATTTCTCACACCATCCTTCGCGGAGCGGACGACGAGAAAAAACTTTTCGAGATCAACCGGAAGGTGCTTAAGGCACTGGGTCTGGAAACGGGTGCGGCCCACGCGGAGTTTATAAAGAGCACTGCTGATGGTGAGTTTTATTTTTTGGAAGTTGCGGCTCGCGTCGGCGGCGCATACATCTCAGACGTGCTCGAGGCTGCGGCGGGTATAAACCTTTGGCGTGAGTGGGCGAGGCTTGAACTCGCAGTCGAACCAAGTACTAAAAAGCTTTCGCCCCCGCGCAGGGAGTATGCGGGTATCGTCTTGTCTTTGGCCAAGCAAGAACATCCCGATACCTCCGGCTACGACGATCCGGAAGTTGTCTACCGGGTGAAGAAGAAACACCACGTCGGTTTGATCGTGCGCGCAAAGAAACTCGAACGCGTGCAGGAACTCTTAACTCAGTACGCAACCCGCTTCGCGGAAGATTTTGAAGCTGTCCTGCCCCCGCTGGAAAGAGCTGAATAGATAAATGCACGGACTAAGATTTGTGCCAGCAACGGAGCGCAGTACAGAACCGCAAGCGGTATCCAATGGATTCCTGCACTCAACCCGAGCTTGAGCCACTCAGCCCGAGCTTGAGCCACTCAACACACAGAACCATTTGCGGTAGCCAATAGATCCCTGCATTCAACCCGAGGTTGAGCCACTCAACCCGAGCTTGAGCCACTCAACCCACAGAACCATTTGCAGTAGCCAATGGATCGCTGCACTCAACCCGAGCTTGAGCCACTCAGCCCGAGCTTGAGCCACTCAACACACAGA
>CAZVHN010000634.1:0-10051 GCA_964626895.1 uncultured Chloracidobacterium sp.
GCCAACTACCCGTTCAAAGCAGCGCGCGAGAGGAACTGTGAATAACCCCACACCGCAATAGAGATCCACGGCCCCTGCACCTCGCGCATTTCGAGTCGCTTCGTGGACTAGTGGCACGAGCAGTTCGTGATTGACCTGGAAAAAGGCGTCGGCACTGAAATGGTAGGTGTCGCCTCCAATTCTGCGACTAACTTTCTTCGTCTCGAAACCGGCCCAGCCCGGCGCCAGTGAAACTCCCTCGTCACCGGCTACAACTTCGACGTTCTTCGCTGCTCCCGGAAATGAATGGAGCGCGGGCATCCTGCCCGCTTCTTGTGGTCGAGTCGGGTGCGGGCAGGATGCCCGCGCTCCATCTGCGACTCGGATCTCCGCGCGGAGGTCTTCCAGCGTCTTCTGCAACTCCGGCACCAGGACTGCACATACCTCCACATCACATACACGCCGCGAACCAGCCTCGAAGTACCCTAACTGTCTTGTTTGCGGATCGAATTGCCAGTTCGCGCGAGCGCGGTATTGCCACTGTTTTGGCGAGGGATGAATCGCAATCTCAGGGAGGTCTGCGATGTTGGCAATGCGGTGGAAGCAATCGCGAATAATCTCTACTTTCGCCTGCAGCTGTGTTTCATAATTCAACTGCTGGAAATCGCAGCCGCCACAGCGACCGAAGTATGGACAGGGAGGCTCAACGCGAACTGGTGAGGGCTTGATGACGTCGAGGACGGAAGCAAAGGCCACCTTGCCCCGCAGGCGATCGATGCGAACGCGCACTATGTCACCAGGCGCGGCGAGTGACACGAATAGCGTCAGTCCTTCGGCGTGAGCCAACCCCACGCCGCCTGGGAGAAGGCGTTCAATTTCCACTTCCACAGTTACTGGTGGGTACTGGTTCATGACTATCCACAGATTCACAGACTGCACAGATTCAATACAAGCTGGAAAGCAGAACATCTTAGGAGCAAAAACAAGCTAACGCATGGCCGCTTTAACACCTTTGTTAGAATCTGTGAAATCTGCGTAATCTGTGGATAGTCCCGAAGTCACCGCTTTGCTCACAGATAGAACAGACTAAGCCGCGGCACTCCAAACTGCTCCCGCAGACGTTTTAGCAGCAGGTTATCGAAAGTCTGTTCGTAAACTGTAGCGTCCATGTGTTTGCGGTAGGGCCGCAACTGTTCTTTGACTTCTCTGGTGACTGTCTCGAGTTGGTCCGCGGGAACAACCAAACGAATTGCGTCGCTCAACATTCGCTCCAGCCCGGTAAGTGAGACTTCGAGTTTCTGCGCATCCGCAGTCGCTGACTGATTGAAGTCGCGTTCCAACTCTTCCAGCAGTCTGGCAGCCCGCGTTAGCGCGTCAGTGAAGTCATCTTCGTGCGATTGTTTTCGTTCTCCCAACGCCTGCACCAGAGCTGATCTTCCTCGCCGCAAGTGCTCCAGAATCGTCTGCCGCGGAAACGGCAAACCTTCATCCTCGTTTCCGGCCGCAGCGAGCTCACCGTCACCACGGGTTTCGGCTCCGACTTGAGACTCCAACCACTCGGCGTACTGGGCCTCGACTTCTTCCTGGCAATAAAGAAGGGACTTGACGCTTCGTTTCCTGGGCTTAGCTTCCCATGAGTCGAAAGCCTTCTCGATCCCGCGCAATGCGACATGCAGCGGGACCTTCATCGCCTTCCAACTCTCGATCAGGGCCCAGTCCATTGGGCTGAGTAGCAGATGCTTACCGCGGCGACGAATAAAGACGTCTTCGATTTCGGTGAAATAATTGAAGTAATTCAATGACGTCCGACGTCCAATGTCAAAGCTCTCAAATCTGAGATCTGAGACTATCTGAGATCTCAAATCTCAGATCCTAGTGTGTCCTCCGACTTTAGACTTTGGACTAGCATTCCGTTCGTACACCAGCCTCAGCCCTTCCAACGTCAGGGTCTCATCAACCAGCTCAATAAACTCCGAACCAGTGGCAATCAAAGGAGCCAGTCCGCCGGTAGCAATCACCCGAGCCTTGCCACCGATTTCCTCGAGCATCTTGCGCAAAACGCCATCAACCAGGCCAACGTAGCCATGATAGAGCCCTGACTGCATCGCGCTTATTGTTGATGACCCGATAACTTTCTGCGGTCGTTTGATGTCCACACGCGGCAGCTTCGCCGCCCGATCAAATAACGCGTCAGAGGAAATCATGATTCCCGGAGTAATAACGCCCCCGAGGTATTCGCCTTGTGCGTTGATTGCATTGAAAGTGGTGGCGGTGCCAAAGTCGACGACGATACATGGTGCGCCATACTTATGAATGGCAGCCGCCGCATCCACAATTCTGTCGGCACCTACATCCGCAGCGGGTTCGTAAAGAATTCGGACTCCCGTGTCGACGGTGTTGTCCACGAAGAATGGCGTCAGATGGAAGTAGGTCTCGGCCATCGTCTTCAATGTGTAGTTTAACGGCGGTACTACCGAGGCTATTGCGATAGCGTCGATGGCTTTGAAATCGAGGCTGGCAAGTTCGAACAGATTGCGCGCGTGGACACCATACTCATCCACGGTGCGCGCGCGATTTGTGGTCAGGCGCCAATGGGTCACCAGCTCGGGACCACGGTAGACCCCCAAAGAAGTATTGGTATTTCCGACGTCAATTACGAGAAGCATAGTCGAGATCTTCGTTTGCTGTTTCTCTTCTCCGGAAGCCGCTCAAGAACTCCTCTATCAGGTTGGAGGCGGTCGCAGCTCCATTTTCACTGCGCAGACGTGCACCGACTTCCCTGGCATTCAACGCATACTGAGGCTTGCTCAGCAAGTTGTCGAGTTCTCTCGCCACTCGTTCAGCCTTGTAGGAGCGCCGGTAAAGCGTGCGGCTGGTTCCAAGTCGGGCTGCATGCGCCGCGTTGTCAGACTGATCGAAAGCAAAGGGCACGATCAACGTGGGAATACCGGCCCGAAGTCCCTGAGAGGTAGTACCAACTCCGCCATGATGGACGATGACGCACCCGCGCTCAAGCAACGATTCAAACGGAGCATAATCGACCGCAAGCATCTCCGCAGGCAGAGGCCCCAGGGGACGGTTGCGCTCGTCGCCGATCAACAAGACCGCGCGCCGTCCCAGCTTTTTCGTCGCGGCAATACTCTCGCGGAAGAAATCCCGCGCCACCCAGACAGCCGAAGAACCCAGCGTGAACACGATAGGAGCCGCACCTGAGTTTAGAAACTCCAACAACTCCGGTGGCATTGCCTTCTCGTGCCGCCCATCGTAGAAAGGAAAACCCGTGATCTGAGTTTGCAGCGGCCAGTCAGGTTGCGGGACGGCAAAGTGTTTTGAAAAGAGGGCAAGCACGAGCGCCGGGGAGTGTTGTCCATCAAAAGTCGGATTTCCATAGTCGGGAATACCCAACTCTTCTCGAAACTCATCGACCAGCTTCGCCCGATAATTCCGCTTCACTAAATCCATAAACGACCTCATGAAACGGGGACCGAGCAGTCGGAGTTTATTCATCCACGGCCAGAATGGCGGCATGGGTGGATCGTAGGCCGAGAAAAACGAGACCGGAGCCAGTACGGTAGAGATCCAGGGTATTCCAGTCGTTCGCGCTACGAGCGGCCCGGCGAACGTGATTGGATGAGTTACCAGCAGATCAGCTCCCTTGGAAGCTTGCATCAGGTCGGCATAACCCTCGCGCACGTAAGGGAAAACAAGTTCTTCCATTAGATACTTCGGACCCGATCTTGGTTCCATGATCCGGTCCATCATCTCCTGATCCTGGTCCTTGGGAGGCGGAAGGTCAGGACGCAAGGCGGCGAACGTCAGTCCCGCGCCTTCAATCTTTTCCCGATACAGGCCGCTGGTGGCGATCACGGGGTTATGGCCCCGCTCCTGGAGCTCCAGCGCAATCGCCATGTATGGATGAATGTCACCGAAGGACCCGAAGGTGGTTAGCACGATGTGTTTGCCGCGGTTCATTGCTTTCAATATTCCTTAGCAGGCTGCTGAAAGACAAACACGATCCACGAAACAACACGAAACCGCACCAAATGTATGCCTTAATTCGTGTTACTTCGTGTGATTTCGTGGATCGCTTTACAGCTTCTATTGCCGCTCATCACTATTCCAGCAATCTGTTAGGGCTTAGTTACACATCGAGCCTACGCAGTTCCGTTACATCTCCGGCTCGAACAATCCGGATCTCACCCTCGTCAGTTTCCACACGCAGCCCACCATCGCTCTCAAGCCCGCGCGTCGTCCCTTCGAGGACTTCCTGCCCGCTGGCAATTCGTATTCGTTTTCCGCTCGCGTAGGAGGATCGCTCCGACCATTCACGAATAATCTCATCCCCTGCACTCGCAGACTGTAACACCTCATACCGCCTTTCGAGCGCAACCATCAGGTGTTGCAGGACATTTTCCAGATCCGGAACCTTGCCTGTCTCTAATTGCACGGAGGTGGCACTCTCGCGCAGTTCCGGTGGAAACGCTGAACTAGTCAGATTAATCCCGATTCCTAACACGACCGCACGTCCATTTGGCGTCTCCACGGTCTCTGCCAGTATCCCGCAAAGTTTGCGATTATTCGCCAAGATGTCATTGGGCCACTTGATGTCTGTCTTCAGTGAACACGCTTCAAGCAAGGCATCATGCACAGCGAGCGCGGCGGCAAGAGTAATTATCGGCCAACTGCTCTGATGGATGCGCGGCCTCAGGACAATACTGAGATACAAGCCCGCGCCCTTCGGCGAGATCCATTGTCGTTGCAATCGGCCGCGGCCCGCAGTCTGCTCACTCGCTACAACGCAAAGACCTTCCGCAGCGCCTTCAATGGCCCGCTGGGCGGCCTCGAGATTTGTCGAGGGCAGCGAATCGAAGCGCAGGATTTGTGAGGCAAGCTCTGACATACTCTTTGCTACAAACCTGGAAGTAACATTTCAAAATCTTGCTGGGACCGCAGGCGTCTCGCCTGCATTGCCCTCGCCGACCCGGTCGCTACCCGGCGCCTGATACTGGCATTCAACTTTTTGGAGTGCTGCGGTCACAAGCACAGACACGATCCCAAAAGGACGGCTCAAGCCCCGCTTAACTTGCAGGTAAGGAAGGAGGACCCTGTCCCCGCTCTTACGACAAAAACAAAAATCGTCCGGACTATCAACTCAATTCATTCTCACCCTATTAAAGGAGCTTCCTCACATGGCTCGAAAGTGGTCGAACCTCATCTCCCAGGCGTGCTGAGTGGCTTTCAAGCTTGAGGCGGGGACAGGGTCCGCCTTCCTTACCTGCAAATCACCGTAGGTTCTGCTTGGGTTTTCACAAAGCCTCTACCGCTCGCGGTTCTGACACGGGACCTAGCAGGCGGGACGCCTGCGGTCCCAGCATCAAATCCGCGAGCGCTTGGCCAACTCCAGTGCTTCGCCCACCAGTTCTCGCACGAGGCCGTCGAAATTGCGAAAGCGCTCGTCTTGCGTCTGACCCTGCACGTAACGAAAGTAGATCTGCTGAATCACAACTGCGACCTTAAAGCGGGCGAAAGTTTCATAGAAAGCAATTCGAGAAAGGTCCCGGCCAGTCTTCGTCTGGTACCGCTCGATCATCGCCTCGCGCGTCATCCAACCAGGCCCGTTCGTGACAGCGCGCAGTGAACTCGGGCGGTCTCCTCCCAGCATTGTCCAGTAGCTCAGGGCGAGGCCCAGATCAATAAGCGGATCGCCGACCGTACACATCTCCCAGTCAAGCACGGCAACTATGCGCGAAGGCTCCTGCTCGTCGAGCATCAAGTTGTCCAGCTTGAAGTCGTTGTGCACGAGCGTTGCGCGCTGAGCAGGGACCCCGGCCTCGGGCGGAACCCGCTCGCGGAGCCAACTGATCGCCTCATCCATCTCCGCCAGTTCACCGGTCTTCGAACGCTCCCAGCGGTCGGCCCACCCGCGAACCTGGCGAGCGACAAACGCTTCTGGTTTCCCAATGTTCACGATCCCCGCGGAATAAATGTCGACCGCGTGCAGCGCGACGAGAGTATCGACCACTGCTTCGCTCAGCCGTCTGCGTAACGCAAGGTCCTCACCGATTTCTTTCGGCACGCTGGAGCGCACAATGAATCCCCGACGTCGTTCCATCAGAAAAAATGGCACGCCAATGATGGATGGGTCTTCGCAGAGCAGGATGGGTTTGGGTGCGAGGGGAAAGTGAGGGTTAACTACGGAAAGTAATTTGTACTCGCGTGGCATGTCGTGAGCTGTCGGCGCCACGGGCCCAACCGGAGGACGGCGCAATACAAACTCGTGATCGTCGTAACGAATCAGGTAAGTCAGATTTGAATGGCCACCGGGAAACTGTTCAATCTCGAATATTGCGTCAGGATCAGCTGCTGACGATTGTTCGGCAAGCCGATCTCGCAGATAAGCAGCCAAAGCTGCGACATCCAACTCCTCGCCGGCTCTTACGGCAACGCTGTCATTTCTCGCGGTCATGTACGGCTCGAAACTAAGCCTCGCGCTTGAAAGTTTGGAGTATGCGCAGTGCCACCACTTGCCGGTGAACTTCGTCGGGACCATCGTAAATCCTGGCGGCCCGGGCATCGCGATAGAACATCTCCAAGGGCGTGTCTTTGGAGTAGCCGAGTGCGCCATGGACCTGAATTGCCCTGTCAATGACGTCGTGCAGCACGCGAGCTCCAAAAAACTTGATCAGCGAAATCTCGATTCGCGCGTCCTCGCCGCGATCTAATTTCCAGGCAGCGTTCAGCGTCATCAAACGAAAGGCATTGATCTCGGCAGTCGAGTCAGCAATCCAGTTTTGTACCGTCTGTTTTTTTGCAAGGGGTTCGCCGAACGATTGCCTTTTAAGAGCATAGCGGCACATCATCTCCAGACTGCGTTGCGCGGCGCCAACCCAGCGCATACAGTGCTGAATTCGTCCCGGCCCCAGTCGCGCCTGCGCCAGTTTAAAACCTTGTCCGATTTCGCCGAGGAGATTGCTCACCGGAACGCGACAGTTTTCAAAGCGAATCTCGCAGTGGCCACCAACGCCGCCAGACCCCATCACGGGCACAGCCCGGACAATATTAAAACCGGGTGTCTCTGTGGGGACAAGGATCATGCTGGCGCGGCGGTGTGAATCCGCTGCCGTATCGGTGACGGCCATGACGATTGCAAATGCCGAACCGATGGCGCCGCTGATAAACCACTTGTGCCCTTCAATAACCCACTCGTCTCCGTCGCGGACGGCCGTAGTGCGCAGCGCTGTGGGATCCGAACCCGCCACTTCCGGTTCAGTCATGGCAAAGCATGAGCGCACTTCACCAGAAGCGAGAGGGCGGAGGTAGCGCTCTTGCTGTTCTGGAGTTGCAGCGATCAGTAACAACTCGGCATTCCCGGCATCCGGCGCCGCGGAACCAAAAATACGCGGAGCGATGACCGATCTGCCGATAATCTCATTGACCAGCGCCTGTCCTATAAAACCGATTCCCATCCCGCCCCACGCTCGCGGCAAGTTTGGCGCCCACAGACTCTGTGCTTTCACTTCATCCTGCAATTCCCTTTCCAAATCGACAGGCAGACCTTCATCCTCGACCATTTTGCTTTCGTTGGGATAGACATGCTGTTGCATGAAGGCGGCGACCCGATCGCGCGTCGTTTCCAGTTCGGACGGGATGCTGAAATCAATCATGTGGCCCCCTTGGCGCTAGAGTTCCGGTCTCGGTAAGACGACCGCGGAAACTGTCCCGAACAAGTGTCGCAGAGCGTCGTGATTGTAGCCGTAAGACGGCGCGTTAACCAGACCACCAATCTTTCTGTAGTGGTGCAGTTTGGTTAGTGCGCGGCGACCCCGCTTAGTTTCAGTGATCTAAAAGAAGTCATCCAACTAGCGCCGGAGGCGCGGCAGAAGGTAGCCAGGGGCAAGCGCTTGGCGCCCAGCCCCTGGGTCACGTCAATAACATGACCCGCCCTGAAAGGGCGTAAAGAGACTCAGCGCGAATGCGACGAGAGTCATGTTTGGTGATGCTTGCTGCGCCCTTCCAGGGCGCGGTTGAGTTTGTCGGGCTTGATCCAGGGGCTGCGCGCAAAGCCGCTTGCCCCTGGCTACCTTCTGCCGCGCCTCCGGCGCTAGTTGAGTTGCCTCACTCGCGACTCCTCGGTTCTGTAAGTGGAATCGCACGCCGCTGCTTGTGACAAGCTACACCAGTACCGATCTTTCTGAGTCTTGTTGGGGACAATGATTCAAGGAATTTACATTCACCCAGGACTCACTCTGCGCTAACATGCCTGCGCACTAACTACACCGCTGCCACTTAAAGGAGGATTCACCGATGAAGGTTCTCATGTTTATGCTTTCATTCGTCCTGGTCACTGCCGCTGCAGTCGGTCAAAGACGCAGCGCCGTATTCCCAGGAGGCGCCGTCGTCGATCTCTCCTATCCTTTTGATTCGGAGTCGGTGTATTGGCCCACGGCCGAGCCCTTTCATCTCAAGAAAGATTTTGAAGGTGTAACTGAGAAAGGGTTCTACTATTCCGCGTACAAATATTCCGCCGCCGAGCATGGCGGAACACACCTTGACGCTCCGGTCCATTTTTCTCAAGGCCGCCACACAGTCGATCAGATACCGCTCGAACAATTGATGGGATCTGGCATCGTCGTCGACGTCACAAAGCAGTGTGAAAACAATTCTGACTATCAGGTCACTACTAAGGACTTTCTGGCCTGGGAGAAAAAGCATGGGAGAATAGCAACAGGCTCTGTTCTTCTGCTGCGCACCGGCTTCGGAAGAATCTACCCAGACCGCAAGAAATATTTGGGAACGGAGGAACGTGGGCCAGAAGCCGTCGCCAAGCTTCACTTTCCCGGGCTTCACCCCGAGGCAGCTCGTTGGCTAACTGCTAACCGATCGATCAAAGCCATCGGGTTGGATACAGCAAGCATCGACTACGGCCAATCGACACTCTTTGAAAGCCATCGCATTCTCTTTGACAAAAATATTCCCGCGTTCGAAAACGTCGCGAACCTCGACCGGTTGCCGCCTAAGGGATTCTCAGTAATCGCGCTACCGATGAAAATCAAAGGCGGGAGCGGCGGGCCGCTGCGCATCGTGGCCATCTTGAATTAGCGCTTCGAAGTCAAGTGTTTAGATCAGATCATTTTCCATATGTCATTTCTCATTTCTCATTTTTCATTCAGGAGGGGTTTGAGTGATGTCGATAACGATGATTCAGGTCATGACTCCACACTTCTGCCCTCTTGCAATGCCAAATGAAAAATCAGAAATGACAAATGGAAAATAAAACAACCATATCCATGCATCTTTAGAACTCAAGTCTACTAATGATTGATTGGTTCCCCATCCGGTTGTCATTCGCCGTAGCGGGTGCAGCAACTTTGATTGCGCTCATCGCAGGCTCGGCGCTGGCCTGGCTGCTGGCGCGCAAGCGTTTTCCCGGGCGCAATCTGGTTGACGCCCTGATTACGTTGCCGCTGGTACTACCTCCGACGGTGCTTGGCTATTACCTGCTCGTTCTGCTCGGCACTCGATCTTCATTAGGTGGCTTTCTCTACAATCGCTTTGGCATCCGCCTGACATTCACAGTAACTGCCGCGATCATCGCAGCCACGATTCACGCTTTGCCACTGGTGACGAAGAGTCTGCGAGCTGCATTTGAAGGCGTAAATGTGGAGCTTGAAGCTGCTGCGCGGACCCTGGGTATGAGCAACCGCCGGATCTTCTTTCGTGTCACCTTGCCGCTGGCCTCTCGCGGCGTGCTGGCAGCAACAGCCCTGGCTTTCGCGCGCGCACTGGGCGACTTCGGCGTAACGATTATGATCGCCGGCAACATCCCGGGCAAAACTCAAACGGCTTCGGTAGCGATTTACGACGCAGTGCAAGCGGGTCGGGACAACGAGGCATTTACGCTGGCGATCATCGTATCTCTCATTGCCGTGGTGATGCTTTATTTCATCAACCGCTTTGGGCGATTGAGGTGGTAGGCTGGTCGGTGGGGCAGTAGCCCTCAATACTCAGCTGCGACCAACCTCTCAGCCGCAACTCGCAGAACTTCGCGCACTTGCCGGTCCCAGTAAGGCCA
>CAZVHN010000635.1:0-3653 GCA_964626895.1 uncultured Chloracidobacterium sp.
CTACTTTCAAAACAGCTGGCCACCCTTACCAGCTTTGCTGCCGCTCTGGCGTGCAGACCGAGCTCTCCGGTCACGGTGAACGTGCGTTCGACCATTTAATCCTTTCCGCTCTTCTGAGGCGTGAGCAGGTCCCCCGCCACATAAATACCTTGACGTCCGAGATCGCAAACGCGACGCGCAATCTCGTTCACCGATCCTTGTCCCGATTGGCTTCCGAGTTTGATGACCATTGGCAGGTTTATCCCCGTGATTACTTCCACTTTGCCATCTTCAAGAAACATCGAAGCGATGTTCGTCGGCGTGCCGCCAAACATGTCGGTCATCAACAACACTCCGGCACCCTGTGAAACCCTGGTGATCGCGCGCTGCACTTCGTCGCGCGCGGCATCCACGTCGTCATGCCAGCCGATGGAAACAGCGGTGATGTGGGAGATAGGGCCGATAATCATTTCCGCCGCCGCCAGCAGTTCACCTGCCAGGTGGCCATGAGTAACAATCACTCCCGCAATTTTTCGTTGATCGTCCCGGACTGCGCTTTGTTCCGGATTAGTGCTCATCTCTATCTCCCCTCGTCATTTGGCCCAACCAAGCTTGGATCCGTTCGGGGGCCTTTTTTTTCACCCGCCGCGGCTAGCTAGTTTGATGTCGCGGTGGATGGCGTGAGCATCGAAGCGCGCCCGCCTCAGTCTCGCCGCGAGTTCGTTGGCAACCATGACCGAACGATGACGTCCACCTGTGCAGCCGATTCCAACAGTCACATATGACTTTCCTTCACGCTTATAGAGCGGCAACAGATAATCAAGCAAATCGCTGAAGCGACGCAGAGTTTCCTCGACCTCTGGTTGCGATCGCAAATACTTAACCACGCGGCGATCGTGGCCCGATAGACGCTTAAGGTCCGGCACAAAGTGGGGATTAGGCAGATGTCGGACGTCAAAGAGCAGTTCCAAATCTCCCGGGTTGCCGTACTTGTGACCAAAGCTCAAAACCTGCACCCGCATCGGGCCACCCTTGCGGTCGGGACTGAACCGCTCGAGAAGCAGATTGCGGAGGGTGTGAACTGTATGTTCCGAAGAGTCGATTATCTGGTCGGCGACGGCGCGTATGCGTGACATCGCGGTCCTCTCGGCACGTATTGCGCGGAGTAAACCTGGGCCGCTATCCGCAGGGTGAGGTCTACGAGTTTCGCTGAAACGGTGCTGCAGAATCTCGTCAGACGCCTCTAAAAAAAGGACGTAGACCGCGAGACCCGTGGCGCGCAAAGCGGAAAGTTGCTTTTCGAAGCCGGCCAGAAATGAACCCTCGCGAATATCAATGACCAGCGCAGCCCGACTAATACCCTTTCCGTCTTCGCTCCCTGTGACCAAACGGGCGAAGGTTTGCAGCATCGTGATAGGTAGATTATCGACGCAGAAATATCCCAAGTCCTCAAAAGCATTTGTGGCAGCAGACATCCCCGAACCGCTCAGCCCGGTGATGATAACGATATTGGGCGCAACTTCGCTGCTCTGGGACACAAGTGTACTTTTTTTCCGCGCCATAAGCTGGTGGACCTCTGAACGGTGACTCGGGAGCAGTTTACTACGAAATGAGTTCTAGTTTGCGGGCCGCACTAAACGGTAGTGGCAGGCGCGGATTGGGCAGGCCGGAAACAAGTCTGGCTTCAACAGCGGAAGTTACCCCGGCGCCTGGAGTCGCTGCGCATCACGCGATCGAGCGTTATTCGGCTGACGAGTCGTAGCAACCGGGCTGCAGCTGGAGGAACTAGGGCTCAATCAGTCCGAAGTTTCCATCCTTGCGTTTGTAGAGCACACCAAGCCGATCGGTGTCTGCATCACGAAAAACGACAAACTGATTGGTTTCAGAGGAGAGCCGCAGCACTGCCTCTTCCGCGGTCATGGGCTTAACTGAGTAACGCCGCGCCGCGATTATCCTTGGGGGGCGTGGCGTGGCTTCAAGCTGTCCATCTGGCTGGGGCGCCACTGCTGCAGTAGGCCGCCCACCTTGTTTGCGATCGATGATTTTTTTCTTGAGCTTGAGACCTTGCTTCTCGATCTTTGCAATGGCGCGTGTTAACGCCATGTACATATCGGCATTAGTGTCTTTGGCTGTCAAGGTGTGATCGCGCCAGTGAACTATCACTTCCGCGATGTGTCGAGTTTTCTCGACTTCAATAATCACGTGCGTCGACGCTGTGGTATCGTTGAAAATATGCGCCAACTTTCTAAAATGGCTCTCCACGTGCTTCCGAAGGCCGGGTGTAACCTCGACGTGGCGGCCCGTGTACTCGAATCTCATAATTCCGGTTCCATCCTCGATGCTCCAAATATTGTAGTGCCTGTCAGACTCAAGGCTTGTCTGATACTAGGGGATGGGGCTAGCTAAAAACTGAAAACCTTAGCCGTTGCTGGGCCACTAAACCACAGCGCGGCGCTCGCGCGATCCCGGGATGTGCATCTGGTCGCGATATTTGGCGACCGTGCGGCGAGATAGCTTTATTCCATCTTTTGCCAGGATCTTTACTACCTGATCATCAGTGATGGGATTATGTGAATCTTCCTCTTCGATAAGCTTCTTGATCTTTAACTTGATTATTCGAGTGGAGATCTCTTCGCCGTCTTCGTTCATCATGCCTTCAGTGAAGAAGCGCCGCAGCTCAATTACGCCCTGAGGCGTATGAGCATACTTACGGTTCACCACGCGAGACACGGTCGAAAGATGCATGCCGATATCTTCGGCAATGTCCTTCAACATCATCGGCTTGATAAACTGCACACCCTTATCCAAAAATGCCCGCTGGCGATGAACAATCGACTCCACTACCTTGTAGATTGTCTGCTGTCGGTGCTCGATGTTGCGTAACAGATCGACAGCTGAGCGCACCTTCTCTCTAATAAAACTCTTGGTTTCGTTAGTCACTCCCGGCTGACGGAGCATCTGCTGGTACTGCGGGCTGATCCGCAGGCGCGGACTACCGTCGTCAGCAAAATAGATCACATACTCATCGTCGTCTTCGTCAAGCTTCTCGATATAGATCTCGGGAGAGATCAGGATAGGCTCTTCGGTTGAGTAGCGGCGACCCGGATAAGGTTCCAGGGTGCGAATAAACTGCAATTCAGCAAGCAGCTTGTCGATATCAATTCCCAGTTGCTTGGAAAGATGGGGCAGCTTGTGCTGTTGCAATTCGGGAAGATGATCGCTTATGAGTCTGGCGGCCAAACGTTCGTTTTCACCGCGAGCCTCAAGTTGTACGAGCAAGCATTCACGGACGTCGCGCGCTCCACACCCCACTGGTTCCATGCGCATAACCGCCTGGCGGGCCTTTTCGATAGTCTCCTCAGACCAACCACCCATCGCCGCGATCTCTTCGTTGGTGGCGCTGAGTCTGCCTTCGGCATCGAGGTTTCCAATCACAACAACTGCCGCGTTACACGCATCGCCCTCGATCGGACTCATGTGCAGCTGCCATTCGAGATGATCGGCGAGCGACGGAGGTCTGGTTAGAAACTGTTCAAACGTCGGCGCATCTTCTTTGTATTCAACCTCCTGCGTTTTGTAACCAGGATCGAGATAGTCCTGGAACTCACGGCCGAAATCGATCTCTTCAAAAGCATCGCGCGACGCATCTTCGCCAACGATCTCGTCACCAACCG
>CAZVHN010000636.1:0-2946 GCA_964626895.1 uncultured Chloracidobacterium sp.
TGCTGCTCGCCGTTTTTTTCGCCCAACGCTCGCCGGACGGCGTGGATACATTTGTTCAGATTATTCTCTTCGACAAACGAATCAGCCCAAACCTGATTCAACAATTCATTTTTGTTTACCAGATGCCCCGCGTTTCGCACCAGAATACAGAGAGTTTCAAAGGCCTTTTCGGGAAGCTGAACGCGCTCGTTAGTGTCGGAACGAACTAAAGAGTGTTCCGCCACGTCGAGACGAAACTGCCCGAATTCATATAACTCTTTTTCCTGCTCTGGCATTTACTTTGACAGCACGGCGGAATGAAAACGGAATGAAGATAGGAATACAAACCGAAAGATTTTTCCAAACTCCTTCGCGTAGTCTGGTCGGTGTCTCGCACAAGACGGCACGCTCGACGGATTAAGCAAAAGACTCCAGTCGGGCATGTTATCACCATTTGCAAGGTGAAAACGAAGATTTGCTTCGGCAGAAGCAATGCTTCAGCAAATAGTTCGACGGCTATCGCTTAAACAGATGCGGCGATAGGGACATGCCGAACTAAAGCATCTATTCAAATACAGGAGAAAAATGATGAAACTAAAAATCAGAACACCAGCGACGTTTGCATTGGTCGCGTTGACCATCGGTTTGTTTTCGTTACCGCCGTTGGCATCGGCGGTCAGCGATTGCAAACAGGTGAAAGCAAATCTAAGCGGCGGCGGCGGCAGCGGAACAATTACGCAAGGCGGAAGACTCAATGGTACAACCCAAGCGATTTTCACCAGCGCCTTTACTCCCACGCCCGACCCGACCACCTTTTCCTTCACAGATGACCTGACTGTGACAACCGACAAAGGAGTCTTAAAGACTCACAACGTCGCTGTCTTTGACGTTGCGAGGGGCGTGTTCAGCGCCATTGACCGAATTGACCCGAACGCCAGCACGGGAGATTTCGCCGGGGCGACGGGTGTGCTTTACATCAACGGCAAGACGCCTGATGGCGGAGCGACCATCCAAGCGGAAATTACGGGCGAAATCTGCTTTGCAAACTAAAACGATTTTTCAGCCAACTTATTCACGGCTCAAGGTTCATGCGCCGGAGCAGGACGGGGTAGCGCGGGTCTGAGCGCAGGGAGTCGAACAACGGTCGGCTCTTGAGGTGAAAGATGATCAGCGTGCGTTGCTCAACACATTTTGTCAGCCACTCGAAGGCCCGATCTTTGTCGCCGAGACCCGTGTAGATGATGGCGAAGTTATAGGGCGAGACGTAGCGTTGCTTCGCCAGTCGTTGCTGCTCGTCGAGTATTTTCAGTGCCTCGTCGCGCCGGCCCGCCGCCGCGTAGGCGTAGGCCAGCATCGGGTATCTATCCCAGCGCTCCGGGGTCTTATCGATAGTCGCATCGAGGGCCATACCCTTCTGCGTCTCCGCGACGCCCTCCGCAGGCATCCCCTTCGCCACGTAAGCCTCCCCAAGTAAAATGTGCAAATAAGCATTATCCGGCTTTTTCTCCAGGTTCTTTCGGTACAACTCAATTGCTTTATCATACTGGCGCGCAAGGAAGTAAGGAAAGGCAGGTTCTCCGCCCCAAAGCATTGAGTCCAGTTCATAAGCCCGGATCGCATACCGAAGGGCCTCATCCGCTCCCCTAATGACCCTCAGATAGATGGAATACGCTTCGTTAGCTTGAGAGGAGTTTGGGTTAAGCTCCAGCGCCCGTTTTATCTCTTTCTCTGCTCCCACCCAGTCGTAATCACTGATCTTATGCATCCCCAGAAAGACATGAGCTTCCGCCAGCGTGTCATCAAGCTGTAACGCTTTGAGCGCCGCCCACTCGACCTTGTGCTCGTACTCCTTCGGGGGCGAGAAGGCGCGCGTTCCCATGTACTGATACGTGCGGGCTAATCCGGCATAAGCCAGCGCGTAGTTCGGGTCTATCTTGATTGCCTGTTCGAAAGATTCGATGCTTTTCTCAAATGCCTCTTTTGTATTCTGACGGAAGTAATACTTGCCCAGTTGGTAATGCAGATAGGCGTCGTTGTTCTGGGTGTACTGTTTAGCCAGCTGTTTCTTCTCTTCGCCGGTGAGCCGCAGCCGCAGCCCTGCTGTAATCTCCTGCGCGATCTCGTCCTGCACGACGAGGATGTCCGAACGCTTGCGGTTATATTCCGCGCCCCACAGCCGGCGGTTGTCGCTCACGTCCACAAGCTCGGCGCTGATTGTCAGATCGTCTCCCCGTTGTGTCATCCTGCCCATCAACACTGCCCGGACATTCTGCTCGCGCCCGACCTTCTGCGGGTCTGGCTGCTGCCCCTTGTAACGCAAGACCGCGTTGAGCGTTTTGACGTTCAGGTTGGGCAGCCGCGAAAGGCTGTTGATGATGCTATCGCTGATGCCGTCGGAGAGGTATTCAGTGTTGGGATCGTTGTTAACATTGACGAAAGGCAAGACCGCTACCGAATCTATCGCCACGCCGCCTCTGGCAGCGTAGAAGAAATAGGCGACGGCGGCGACCGCAACGACAACGGCTGCTGCCGCGAGTACCGCCCCGCGCTTATGAAGCTTGATCTCATTGACCAGATACCCGGCGCTCGATGTCGGACGCGCCAGCGCAATGTCAGCCGTGCGCGCCGCAGCCTCCTGCACGCTCTCGACCGCCGGCCTGCCCGCCGTCCTTCGTCGTCGCCCCTCTGCCGTTTGCGTCCGAGGGAAGAGACCGTTTCAGCCGGGCTTCGACCTCCAAACCCTTCAAATCTGTGAGAACGTCCTTCATCGTTTGATAACGCTGGTCCTTGTTTTTGAGGAGCGTTTTGGCAACGATACGCTTCAACCCGTCCGGCACACTTGCGCCAACACGTGAAAGCGGTTGGGGTTCGGCATTTATCAGATTGGCGTATGACCCAGGCGCCGGAACATGGACTAGCGTCGGCAGCCTCGGCACAACGCGCGTTCTCCATACGGCAACGCTGTTA
>CAZVHN010000637.1:0-1720 GCA_964626895.1 uncultured Chloracidobacterium sp.
CAACTCAGAAAATCTCGCAGGTTAGGAAGGGTGGTTTACCCCCGCTCGACTTTCGCTAATATCAAGATCAGAGTTTTGACACCGCCTCTTAATCGCTGGAATCATTTATTCTCTGCTTTTCTTATCGCCTTTGTAGCTGCCATCTCGTGTTCGGCTCAAAGCACACCCACGGTTTTCAAGGTTGAGCCCCAAAGCTGGTGGAAAGGAAGTTCGCTGAATCCAGTTCGCATCCTGGTTCGTGGGTCGAATCTGAAAGGTGCGCGAGTACAACCGGTGGGCCGCGGACTTAGCGTTGTAGGTCTCCCGAAAGTAAACGAACGCGGCAGTTATCTTTTTGTCGATCTGGCAATCGCGCCAAACGCGCGGCCTGGAAAACGCAGCCTGAGAATTACCACATCTCCGGGTCCTACTGTCGCCTCCTTTGAGATCCTCACAGCACTAAACCGCACCGGTACGTTTCAGGGGTTCGCTCCTGACGATGTCATGTATCTGATCATGATCGATCGCTTCGCGGATGGCGACCCTACGAACAATGATCCACCGCAATCCCGCGGAATCTATGACCGCGAAAACAAGTTCTACTATCACGGCGGCGACTTCCGGGGAATAATTGACCACCTCTCTTACCTGAAGGAACTTGGAGTAACCGCGCTCTGGCTTACACCCTGGTACGACAACTACGACCGGCCGAATCAAATCGAGCACAAAGAAGGGAAACCGAGCACGGGCTTTCATGGCTATAACCCACAGGATTTCTATGCTGTCGAAGAGCACTTCGGGACGCTCGAGAAGCTGCAACAACTAGTCGCGGCCGCTCATCAGTCGGGTATCAAGATTATTCAGGACCAGGTCGTCAATCATACGGGCCCCTATCATCCCTGGGTTGACGATCCACCCACGCCAACCTGGTTCAATGGGACCAGGGAGCAACACCTTAAGAATGTTTTTCAGACTTGGGTGCTGCACGATCCGCGCCCGGTTGAGCATTTGAAACGCGAGACCATGGAAGGCTGGTTTTTGGACTTCTTGCCGGATCTCAACCAGCACGACAAAGAAGTCGAGCGGTACCTGATTCAAAACACGTTGTGGTGGATTGGAACCACCGGACTCGACGGCATGCGCATGGACACCTGGCAATACGTGCCAAACTCTTTCTGGCAAAAATGGACTGCGGCAATCAAGCGCGAGTTTCCGAAGTTCAGGGTGGTGGGCGAGGTGAAAGATGGCGACGTGGTCCACACGTCCTTTTTTCAGGGTGGCAAAATTCGCTTCGACGGCGTGGATTCCGGTCTCGATTCTCTGCTCGACTTCCCACTCTTCTATCCGATCCGGCACACGTTCGCCGAAGGCAAGCATTTGGATGCGATCCCGAAGATGCTCGCCGCAGACTACCTCTATACCGATTCGGAGATTCTCGTCACGTTGCTGGGCGGCCACGATGACGGCCGGTTCATGAGCGAGAAGGGGGCAACGATCGCCGGCTTGAAACTGGCAAATACGTTCTTGTTAACGACACGCGGAGTGCCCCAGCTCTATTACGGCGACGAGATTGCGATGACTGGCCCCGATGAGCCGACAACTCGCCAGGACTTTCCTGGCGGTTTTCCCGGAGACAAACGAAATGCGTTCACTCGCGCCGGTCGCACAAAGGAAGAACAGGAAGTTTTTGAGCACATCAAAACACTGACCCGTTTGCGCGGCGAACTCGAGCCGCTGCGAC
>CAZVHN010000638.1:0-8487 GCA_964626895.1 uncultured Chloracidobacterium sp.
CAAAACTGTGAATGTTTGGCCTCCTGGATCCGTCACAGTGGTAGGTACAGGCACGCCCAGATTAATATCTCTTGTCCGCGAGAGATGTACCCCGCGGAAGTATAGGTAAGTAACCGCCAGGCTCGTATTCGACAACAATTCCCGTTCAACTCCCAGACGCCCTTGTTGCACATATGGCTGCGCGTAGTCCCTGGCAAACATATAGAGACTTGGGGTTAGTGCCCCGGTGCCAGGCGCAGTGTTGAAGATGTTCGGATACGTGGGACAGGGATTGGTCGGAAGCGTCGTGCAAGTCAGGCTCACGCCCGTTACCTGAATGCCGTTCTGGGAATGCGATGTGGCGACCATGATGGTCGGTGTACGTCCAAAGAAGATGCCGTAACCGCCGCGCAGAACCGTCTTCTCGTCAAAGGCAAAACTAAAACCGGCGCGCGGCGCAAAGTTGTTAGCGTCACGAATGGGCGTTGTAGTGTTTAGCCCAGCCGCCGCCAAAGCTGCACTGGGATTGTTCACGCTGGGCTCGGCAAGGTCCTGCAGGTCATAACGCAGACCGAGGTTCAGGGTTAGCCTGGGATTCACACGCCAATCATCCTGCACAAAGAATCCGTATTCGTTCATATCAGGATGTGTTTCGGCGCCGGAGGTACCTGGCCCGGCAAAGTTTTGCGTAAAGGCTGAGGGTGTGTTTGCAGCGAACGCTGCGTAGGAACCGAAGGTGTATTGTCCCGAGAACAATCCGGGAAAGAAGTTGAAGATGCGATCAAAGTTCAAATCAGCTCCAAACTTCAGACTGTGCGCGCCGCGCGTGATGCTGATGCTGTCAATAAGTTGGAAGCGCTTGATGGTCGTTTCGCGCGGGCTGAAGTTGTTGCGTCCCAACTGAAAAAAACCACCGCCGGTTTGAATGCGGGCTTCCGCTACATCGCTGTTCGCTTC
The DNA here is from genome assembly GCA_964626895.1 of uncultured Chloracidobacterium sp. Lineage (GTDB taxonomy): Bacteria > Acidobacteriota > Blastocatellia > Pyrinomonadales > Pyrinomonadaceae > PSRF01. The sequence goes on from CAZVHN010000638.1 coordinate 937, forward strand.
ACCTGGTTCGCGATCGCGACCGTATTGGAAACGAAACTCGTTGATGACAGTGCTGGTGAGTGTCGAAGTAAGCGAACCGGAAAGTGTTGTGGTGCGCGCCACGCTGTTGCCGGAGTGTTCTTCAGCGCTCAGCGGCCCACTGTTTTCATTGTTATTGCCCGTGAAATTCTGCTGATTGAAACGAATGGTCAGGTGGTTGGCGTCATTTAGTCGGATGTCCGTTTTTAGCATGTACACGTCCTGATTGCGGCCGATCTGGTACGTATTGACCTTCGGACCCAACAGCGCCCGGATATTAGCAGGCTGGGCGAAGAAGTTTGGTGGGTCGACGACATTCGGAATGTTTGACCGCTGTCCGTCATAAGCAAAGAAAAAGAAAGCACGATCCCGTTTGAATGGTCCGCCAAGCGTGCCGCCAAACTGGTTAATCTGCGACTTTGGCCGCTTTGCTCCGCGCGCGGTCAGGATAGGAGTGTTGGCGTTTAAGGACTCATCACGGAAGTACTCAAAGGCACTGCCGTGCCACTCGTTCGTGCCTGATTTGGTGACGACGTTAATAACTGCGCCCCCTGCCCGTCCGAACTCGGCCGAGAAACCATTCTGATTCACCTGGAATTCCTGCACTGATTCTTCGGAGAACTGGTAAGGCGGGCGTGTGCCGGTGCGGCCAAACGATTGGCCGAAGAAAGTATTATTGTTATCGACTCCGTCAACTTGCAGGCTGTTGAGGGTTCCCTTTTGACCACCGACGGCCAAATCCCCTCCGCGAGTAGGATCGCGCACAACGCTGGGAGTCAGAGTGGCAAAGTCCAAAAAGTTGCGGCCGTTAACCGGAAGGTTCTGAATGGCGCGCTCATTCACGGTCGAAGAAACTGAGCTGCGCGTGGTTTCGACGATCTGGCCTTCGGCCGAAACATCCACCATGGTCGCCGTACCGGCGACGGTCAATTGAATAGAAAGGGGGGTCTGTCCGCCGACTGTGACTTCGACGTTCTCGAATGAGGCTTCGGCGAAGCCTTGCGCGCCGCTCGCTGTCACTTTGTATCTGCCCGGCGGCAAAACAATTATGCGGTAGTTTCCTTCATCATCTGCGGTGGCAGTCTTGGCAAGACCAGTATTTAGGTTCCGAGCTGTGATTGTCACTCCCGGAAGGACTGCACCGTTGGGATCAATTACGCGGCCCTCGATATTTCCCGTCGTTGCCTGGGATTGGCCGAGAGCTCCGGCTGATGCGGTCAAAATAGAAAGGGCTAGCAAACAGAATCTGAGCAGGGGGGTTGCTTTCTTGAACATATTCTCCTCGTTTCGGAACTAGAATTACTTGGGAAGATTACGACTTGCTGGAAGCGCTCGCAGACATCGAAATGCTTTCCACCCGAAATCATGCCAGGTCTACAAAAATTGCCTCTCTTGGGCGCGGAGATAGTAGTGCAGAGCCCAAACTAAAGCAAGAAACCTAAAGAAAAAATGCTTCGGCAGGAATACGATCGGGAAGTTATGTGCGTCGATCAACTGCAACTGGACGCCAGAGAGATCGCAGGCGCTTGCCGCTCGTTGTTTGGAGAATGCTCATCATGCCCATATAGCCAAAGCCAAAGAAGAAAAGCGAAAGGAATGGGATCGTTCCCCACATATGCAAACGCGCGGCGTAAACGATCGCGAGCAGGAAATACACTGAGAAGCTCAACTCGAGCAACGGCAACAATCCTCGCTTGCGTTTGTACTTTTTGGCCTTCCAGGTTTCGTCACTCGTCTGTTCCACACTGTACTTCGGAGTTCGAACAAAGTCTGACTTAATTCCCAGCAGGGCCTCCATGACCGCCCGCGCGTTCGAGAAGGCCAGACCAATGCCCAGCCCCATTACCAGCGGAAGGTGCAACATTCGTGGCGTGCGTCTCTCATCGAGATACCAAACTGCGGTGCCATAAAAGAGAAAGACAGAGATCGATGAGAAAAAGAGCAGGGGTAGATCGAGAATCATCAGGTGGTAAAACGGCTGATTGTAACGGACGAGCAGCAGCGGAAACTGCAGAAAACTGGCAACGATCATCAGCGGGTAGCTGATGTTCCCGGTCAAGCGGAAAAACATCTCGAGTTTAACGCGCAACGGTAGCGGCGCGCGCCAGATCCGCGGATAAAGTTTGATCCCGACCTGCATGACGCCTTTGGCCCAACGCCGCTGCTGCGCCTTGAAGGCTTTGATCTCAACCGGAATCTCGGCGGGCGCTTCTTCATCAAGCAGGTAAACAAATTTCCATCCCATCAACTGCGCGCGAAAGCTGAGGTCCGTATCTTCGGTCAAGGTGTCGTGCTGCCAGCCACCGCTCAAGGCAATCGCGCGACGCCGCCAGATGCCGGCCGTGCCGTTGAAATTGAAGAAGCCGCCAGTACGATTGCGAGTGGTCTGTTCGACAACGAAATGACCATCGAGCATGATGGTCTGCAGCCGGGTCAGCAGATTGTAATCCCCGTTAATGTGAGACCAGCGCATCTGGGCGCAGCCGACCAGCGGATCAGTAAAGAAGTCGACGAGCTTTCGCAAGCAATCTGGCTTTGGTACGAAGTCAGCATCGAAAATCGCCAGTAGTTCACCCTTAGCTACTTTAAGTCCCTGTTCCAGGGCGCCGGCTTTAAACCCTGTCCGGTCGGAGCGATGCAGGTAATGAATGTCGAAACCCTGCTGCGCATACTTTGCGACCGTCGCCTCTGCCAGCTTCACGGTCTCATCCGTTGAATCATCGAGGACTTGTATCTCAAATTTCTCTCTCGGGTAGTCGATCTCCGTAACTGCCTTTACGAGTCGCTCCACAACGTACATCTCATTGAAGAGCGGAAGCTGCACGGTAATGACCGGCAGATTTTCTTCGGCGAATTTGCCCTTGGGCTCGGGAATAAACTTGCGGTAGCGCCAGAAGTCGATGACCTGCTTGACGCGGTAGCCACCGTAGACTGCCAGCAGCGTAAGGATGGCGAAATAAAGAACCAGTACGGTCCAATCAAAGCCATCGAGACGATAGAGCGGGCTTATATTGCCGGCTGTCTTCGTGATTGCGTCACAATAACCGGGAAAGTCGTTGCAGAGATCACCGGTAAGGGATGGCGTGGTTGCAGACTGAAAAAAAGAAAACAACATTATGAATTGCTTTGACTAGAACGGCCTGGCTCTCCTGGTACTGCCTGACGTCGCGGTCCATCGGGGAGAAGATTCTAACCCATAGGCCCCTTTTTTGAAACCGGGACATGTCAGGTAGGGTTTCAGTTTCGCAGTTAGCGATGCGAAACAGGACTTCGGTCGTTCAGCGAGGTCTCACCAAAAGACACGGCCAAGATTTCGTTTTGGTTAGGGTAGTTTCTAAATACGTCGAAGAGGCGCACCGTAGTCGCTGGGTGCAACGGTGACTTGTTCCGAGGTTGCGGGGGAGCGGGCAGCCTTGAGTTCGCTCTGCTTTGCCGATCCGGGACCGAACAGTCGCTGGTAAAGACTCAACTGCACCAGGCCGGGCAGTATGAAAAAGGCGGATACGGCACCCAGGAGTGCGCCCGTCAGAAGTCGCGAAGTGTGACTGTTTTCCCAGATTCCAAAGAAGCCCAAAACAAAGTCGATCGCCAGCGGTGCAGCCGCGATAAAGAGCCACTTTCGTTCGGGCGCGTGAGTGCGTTTCAACGAAGTCATCACCGGATAGAAGGCCACTGCGGCGGCAAAGCCAACGTAAAGTCCCGTGCAACGAGCACAAACTGCTAATGGGTAGCCGGCAATATAGAACGACCGCTCGGGAGTTTGATGGCAGACATGTCTGAACGCTTCGTAGACAGCGAACGAGAACCACTGCAACCCGTTAGCCTGCGCGAGCGGCGCAGCCACGAGCAACCCGACGAAAAATAGAGCGCCAACCAAGACCATCGACCACATTATCAGCGGACGCCGGTCAGTCGCGCACTGGGGAACGTATTGGTTGGGACCTAACATATCGCTTTGCAGATTTCCGATTGCCGATTTTTGATTGAAAGGCCACAAACTCGAAGTCAAGTTTGTTCTCGAACAAAATTCAAAACCTAAAATCTAATGACCGTGTCCGGCCCACCTTCAATGTGCAGCGTATCAACAAACCGAATGTGCCGCGACTCGGTTGTCATTACCACGGAGTGAGTTCGTTTCCCTGCTCCAAAAAATCTCACGCCCTTGAGCAAAGCGCCGTCAGTCACGCCCGTGGCCGCGAAGATTATTTTCTTGCCCGGCGCCAGGTCATTGGTGTCATAAATCTTGTCCGGATCTTTGATTCCCATTGATTGCAGACGTTCGAGCACTTGCTCCTTCGCCGGCACCATGCCCTTGTCCACGCCCAGCTGTTGGTGATCGAACACAAGTCTTGCCTGGATCTCTCCGTTCAGACACTTCATAGCTGCCGCGGTAATCACTCCCTCCGGCGCGCCGCCAATGCCGAGCAGGGCATGGATATTCGTTCCGGCGACCGCCGCAGAGATACCCGCGGAAAGGTCGCCGTCTCCAATCAGACGTATCCGGGCCCCTGCTTCCCGGACATCAGCGATCAATTTCTTATGCCGCGAACGGTCAAGAACAATGACCGTCAAGTCTTCGACGTCGCGACCCAGCCGGCGGGCGATGTTCTTCAGATTATCTTTGACGGGCGCGTCGAGATCGATGACTCCTCGTGAGGACGGTCCAACTACAATCTTGTCCATGTAAATGTCAGGCGCGTTAAGCAGCCCCCCGCGCTCCGCGGCCGCTAGCACGGCAATGGCGTTGTTGGCGCCCAGGGCGCAGAGGTTCGTGCCTTCAAGTGGATCGACAGCAATGTCTACTTCAGGACACGACTCCGCCAGTTCTTCGCTTACGCCAAAGCCACCGCCGACCTCTTCACCGATGTAAAGCATGGGAGCTTCATCGCGTTCGCCCTCACCGATTACGATTCGCCCGCGCATCGGGACCGTGTCCATGACCTCGCGCATGGCCTCGACCGCGACGTGATCTGAATACTTCCGATCGCCCTGGCCCATGGTGCGTGCTGAAGAAATCGCAGCCGCCTCGCATACTCGCAAGAAATCCAGAGACAGCTCGCGCTCTGTCCTTAGTTCGTGACCCATTTCTATCTCTCCTGATTCCGGAATTGGCTGCGAAACAGTGAAGATTGCCGCCGTTCGCAGATGAAGAAGTGCGACCTCATACTAACAGAGGGTCCAGGGAATTTGTAGCTGGGCAGAGGTTTCAGGCCGGCGTCATGGGGCTTCATAAACAACCGAGGGACAGTTGAGGCTGTGTGAAGACCCAAAGAAGAGGTACGGTAATTTGCAGGTCGGGAAGGCGGACCCTGTCCCCGCCTCAAGCCTGAAAGCCACTCAGCGTAAGAGCGGGGACAGGGTCCGCCTTCCCGACCTGCGAATTTGCGGGCCTGACCTGCAAAGTTGGTGTGGCTTGAGTCATCCCTTTGGGCTGGTGGCTGTACTTATGACCCCAGCACTCCCAACCGATCGCGACCCCGCCTGCTTTCTGTGTTTGCTTGACTCAATTTCTCTGTATCTGCCTGAAAAGCCCATGGTATTCGCACTGTTCTCTAGATAAAAGCAACTTGTTTCTGCACGTTGGGGATCAGGCATCGACGGCAATCAGCTCGTTCGGATACACTCGGAGGCATACCATCGGCAACACTGTTGCGGAACTTGTCACGGAGACCACACAGATGAAAACTTCCAAACCTCTCGTGCTCGACTTGAGTGAAGTTGGCGCAGGGGACGTTCAACTCGTCGGCGGCAAGTGCGCCAGCCTGGGCGAACTGTTTCGGGCGCTGGTTCCGCGCGGTGTCCGCGCCGTCGATGGCTTTGCCACCACGAGCGAAGCTTACCGGTTGCTACTCAAAACGGATGGTCTCGGTGAACGACTGCGCGAGTTGATGAGCGGGCTGGATCATAATGATATCCGGGCGCTTAACGACGCTGGTCGCGAAGCCCGTGCGTTGATGCTCGACACGCCTTTACCCAAAGAGGTGGATCAGGCGATCCTTGGCGCCTACCGAAGACTGTGCCAACGCCTCGGCGGTACGCCGGAAGTAGCAGTGCGCTCTTCAGCGACCGCCGAGGATCTACCTGACGCCTCCTTTGCCGGACAACAAGACACGTTCCTGAATGTACGCGGCGAAGATCGGCTGATTGAGGCCTGCCACCGTTGCTTCGCATCGCTTTGGACTGATCGAGCGATTTCGTACCGCGCCGCTCGCGGCTTTGACCATTTCGAGGTAGCGCTGTCAATCGGGGTTCAGCCGATGGTGCGCTCTGACCAAGCTTGCTCAGGTGTGATGTTCACCCTGGATACCGAATCAGGTTTCCGTGATGTGGTGGTGATCAACGGAGCATGGGGGCTGGGCGAAGCAATTGTTCAGGGCATGGCCACACCTGACGAGTGGGTTGTCTTCAAACCAACCCTGCAAACCGGCGCTCGTCCGATCGTCAGCCGCCGTCTTGGTGGCAAAGAAGTGAAGATGGTCTATGGACTCGACGGACGCGGAACGCGCACGCGCGAAGTGGTGGAGGCCCAACGTGGCCGATTCGTGCTGGGCGACTACGAGGTTTTGGAACTCGCCCGCTGGGCCTGCCTGATCGAGGAACATTATTCAACACTCGCCGGCCGCGCCACGCCCATGGACATCGAATGGGCCAAGGATGGATACACCGGTGAGCTTTTTATTCTTCAAGCCCGGCCTGAAACGGTCCACGCAAGCAACCGCGAGAACTACATCGAAACATACAGACTTACCGGCGACCACGATGCACCGCTCGTTTCCGGCATTGCGGTAGGCGAAAAGATCAGTCACGGTCGCGTTCACGTATTGGCCGACCCCGATCACCTGGCGGAGTTCAAAGCAGGTGACGTGCTGGTGACTTCGATGACCGACCCAGCCTGGGAACCCATCATGAAACGGGCCGCGGCAATTGTTACGGACCGCGGCGGTAGAACTTGTCACAGCGCCATTATCAGCCGGGAGCTGGGGCTTCCCTGCATTGTGGGCACCGGAAACGCTACTCGGGTTTTGCAGAGCGGCGCCGACGTGACTGTTTCATGTTCTGAAGGCGCGCACGGAAACATCTATGAAGGTCGGATTGAGTTCGCCGTTGACCGGCGCGTCGTCGGCGACGAACAGAGGCCGCGCACACAGGTAATGATGAACGTCGGGGATCCCGATCATGCCTTTGCCGTGGCTTCGCTCCCGAATGACGGAGTGGGACTCGCACGTCTGGAGTTCATCATCAACAATCACATCGGCATCCATCCGATGGCCCTGGTGCATTACCCGCATCTGCAAAGTCCGGAAGTGGTCCGCGAGATTGAGCGTCGCATCGGGGAAGAAGATCCACGCGACTTTTTTGTGCGCCGCTTGGCGGAAGGTATCGGTCGCATCGCTGCGGCGTTTTATCCAAAGCCGGTGATAGTGCGTATGTCTGATTTCAAATCAAACGAATACGCCATGTTAATTGGTGGCCAGGAGTTTGAACCAACGGAAGAGAACCCGATGCTCGGCTTCCGCGGGGCGTCGCGATACT
>CAZVHN010000639.1:0-7660 GCA_964626895.1 uncultured Chloracidobacterium sp.
AAACTGGCTCAGATCTTAACTACTGCGAGAACTTGAAGCTGCCGGTTTACAGGCCAGCGCGTCGCCAGTTGCGCCCAATGAATTAGGCGCGCTCTTGCGCATGATTGATGAGGAAAAGATTAGCGGCAAACAGGGCAAGGATGTGCTGATCCAAATGTTCCGGACCGGAAAGGGCGCTGCCTCAATAGTTGAAGAGCAGGGCCTGGTCCAGGTAAGCGATACCAGTGAGATTGATCGAATTATTGATGAGATACTGGCGGCGCACCCGCAGCAACTCGCCGGCTATCGTGCTGGTAAGGAATCCCTGTTCGGTTTCTTTGTGGGCCAGGTCATGAAGGCCTCGAAGGGCAAGGCGAATCCGAAAGTTGTGAATGAAAGGTTGAAGGAGAAGCTACAAGGTTAGTTATCCCTTGACGCTGATTTCAAATTGCCCCTCACAGGACGGAAAACTTTGGCGTGCGGCTGCAAGCGGAGCGCGACACCGCTTTGGATAAGCGGACTCTGGACCAGGTAATATGACGATATCCAAAGCGCCGTCGCCGCTTCGCTCTGCCGGCGCACTCCAAAAAAGAGAACGATGGATCTCAACGGCAAAGTTGCAATCGTAACGGGCGGAACTAAGGGCATCGGCCGCGCTATTGCGGCAGCGCTTGTGCGCGAGGGAATCAATGTCTGCATCAGCGCTCGTAAGCGCAGCGAGATCGATGAGACTATCGAGGCCCTGACGGGTTTAGGCAAGGGCCACCTCACCGGGCTCGTCTGTGACGTGCGCGATCATTCCCAAATAAAGGCGTTATTCGATCGGACGATAGCGGAGTTTGGTGGTCTCGACATACTCGTCAATAATGCGGGCATTGGAATCTTTTCGACTGTCGAGGAAATGCCGCCTGAGGATTTCCGCGCTGTTATTGAGACGAATCTTGTCGGAGTTTACTATTGCTGCCATGAAGCGATCCCCCTGATGAGACAGCGCGGCGGCGGGTACATCATCAATATCTCTTCTCTGGCTGGCGCTAACCCTCACCCTCGAATGGCCGCCTACAATGCATCCAAGTTTGGTCTTAATGGGTTCAGTGAAGCCTTGATGCAGGAGGTGAGGCACGACGGCATCAAGGTGAGCTACATCATGCCGGGCTCGGTGAACACGGAGTTCGGTGGTGACGAGCCAGGCGAAGACAAGAACTGGCAGCTCCACCCGAAAGACATAGCCCGTGTCGTACTCGATTTACTCCGTCACGACGAGCGCAGCCTTCCCAGCCGCGTCGAGATCAGGCCAAGCAAGCCACCAAAAAAATAGATGCGAGCAGTCGTCCAGCGCGTTACGCGTGCCAGCGTCAGGGTGGAGGCGGAAACTGTTGGCGAAATTGGGAAAGGTCTGGTTGTATTGTTGGGTGTCGCCCGTGATGACACAGAGGAGGATGCGGAATACCTTGCCGAGAAGATTGGGTTATTGCGCGTGTTTGACGACTCGGAAGGTCGAATGAATCTCTCGGTAACGGATACAGGCGGCGCGCTGCTGGTGGTTTCGCAGTTCACGCTCTACGGAGATGTGCGGCGGGGCTTGCGTCCTTCATGGATTGAAGCGGCGGCCCCAGAAGTCGCGGAAATGCTGTATGAAGTTTTTGTTACGAGGGCCAGAGCCCACATCGGTGAAGTGGCTACTGGACGCTTTCGAAGCATGATGCAGGTTGAACTAGTCAATGATGGTCCGGTTACGATCCTGCTTGATAGCCGCAAGGCATTCTAAGTTCTTCGCCCTCTCAAATCATGTCATCAGATGTCTTGGATCTCGGATCCAGCTCAAACCGATCTCGATCACGGCGCTCGATTTTGTCTATGAATTCGAGTTCTTCGTTGTCTTCGAAACTCACCCCAATCGCCTGCGCGTTTTCTTCCACCATTGATTGATCCGGCGTAGGGTTGTCGCCGGCAACGGTTTCCGAACCGCTTTCGTTCACCTCCTCCCACACGGCATCGACATCGCCACCAGCGTCCCTGGGGGAGGCAGCTGTGTTATTGCGCAGACGGTGCGCCAGCAGTTCAGGATCCTTCGGTGCTCGTAAGATTTCCTCTTCCATAAACTCTTCAATCTCGGGATTTGGAACGTAATCTGGATTATTGCTTAAGTACTCAAAGCTTTCACCATGTTTCTTTGTCATGCCGCTCTCCTCAAGTCCTACCGCTTCCACCGCAAGTAGAAACTACTCCGAGACTGAGACACATTCGGTTTCTCATCCAGGAGATCGAAACAGAGTTTAGGGGGATTCCTTCGCGCTGAACTATAGCAAACGTCGGCAGGCGCGGCAATAGTTATGGCCTTTGATCGAGTTGTGATTAAAAAAGAAGGCGTCGCTTGACGATTGCGCGGCGTCACTTTACACTGAACTTTGTCAACACAACCGGTAAAACTCCGAGCGCTGGCTTGAGAAAACACAACCGCAAAGTCCCTCCCATGAACGATAAAGACTTAGAGTCCTATGCCAAATAGCCCCTTTAATTCGCTTCAGTCCTTCAATCCCCGCGCCGGTGTCTCCGCCAAGTTTTATTCCTTACCGCAACTCGAAAAAGAGAACGTGGGTGCGATTTCAAAGCTTCCGGTGAGTATCCGAATTGTCCTGGAATCCGTGCTGCGCAACATGGATGGAAAAAAGATTACCGAGGACGATGTCCGCGCCCTGGCTAACTGGGAACCCAATGCCAAACGAACTGAGGAAATTCCGTTTGTGGTAGCTCGGGTGCTGCTGCAAGACTTCACCGGCGTGCCGCTGCTGGTGGATCTTGCGGCGATGCGTTCCGTGGTAGCACGGCTGAGAAAGAACACAGAGATTATCGAACCTCTGGTGCCCGTCGATCTGGTCATTGATCACTCCGTCCAGGTGGACTTCTCGAGCACGAAAGACTCGTTTGAGAAGAACATGATGATGGAGTTTAAGCGGAACAATTCCCGCTACCAGTTTTTGAAATGGGGCACGCAGGCCTTCGACGGTTTTGGTGTTATTCCGCCCGGCATTGGCATCTGTCACCAGGTAAACCTTGAGTATCTCGCCAAAAGCGTTTGGGAAAAGCACGACATCTATTACCCGGACACGCTGGTCGGCACTGACTCACATACGACAATGATTAACGGACTGGGCATAGTGGCCTGGGGCGTCGGTGGTATAGAAGCCGAAGCAGCCATGCTGGGCCAGCCAGTCTATTTCCTGACGCCGGATGTAGTTGGAGTTTGCCTGAGCGGTAGTTTGCGCGACGGAGTGACGGCGACTGACCTGGTTTTGCGAGTCACAGAGATGTTACGCAAGGCCAAGGTAGTGGGAAAGTTCGTCGAGTTTCACGGGGACGGGGCCGCCAGCCTTTCGGTAACAGATCGCGCGACCATCGCGAACATGGCGCCGGAATATGGGGCGACCATGGGCTTCTTCCCGGTCGATGAAGAGACTTGCCTGTATCTGGAAGCCACGGGCCGGGATCGCGAGCAGGTTGAAGCAGTGCGAAACTACTACACCGCTCAAAATATGTTTGGAATTCCGCGGAAGGGTGATTGCCAGTACAGTTTGGTGCTTGATTTAGATCTCGGCGAGATTCGTCCGAGCGTCGCAGGCCCAAAGCGTCCTCAAGATCGCATTGAGCTGCCGGATCTTAAGGATCAGTTTATGAGTCTGTTGCAAAAACCTGTGGCCGAAGGTGGCTACGGAAAATCAGAAGAAGAAAGTGCCGCTCGCTACTCCACTAAGACAGGAGTGCCAGGCCTCGCCAAAGCTGCCATCGCGGGTGGTGGCAGACAAGAGGCCCATTCCGTCCCCAGTTCTGTCGGAGGCGACCTCACACGCATGAACACCAGCGCCTGGTCCGAGACGGAGATGGTCAACAACCGGCCCACGCCCGATCGGCTGGAGGAAGTACATCCGGAAGAATTCCCGCATGCCGAGATCGATCTCGGTCATGGCGATGTTTTGATCGCGGCCATTACCTCCTGCACGAACACCTCGAATCCGAGTGTAATGCTGGCTGCCGGGTTGCTCGCGAAGAAAGCTGTAGAGCATGGTTTGAGTGTGCGGCCGGCAGTCAAGAACTCCCTGGCCCCGGGTTCGCGGGTTGTTACCGAGTACTTGCAAAAGACCGGGCTGCAAACTTACCTGGATCAGCTTGGCTTTAATCTCGTAGGTTACGGATGCACTACGTGTATTGGCAACTCCGGCCCACTCGATCCGACGATTGAGCAGGTTGTCATTGAGCACGATCTGATAGCCGCGAGCGTACTCTCCGGAAATCGGAATTTTGAAGCACGCGTTCACCAGAGTATCAAGGCAAACTTTCTCATGAGCCCGCCGTTGGTGGTTGCTTTCGCGATCGCGGGACGTATTGACGTGGACCTTTCGAGCGCGCCGCTGGGAATGGGAAAGGACAATCAGCCGGTCTACCTCCGCGATATCTGGCCAAGCCTTCAGGAGATCAACGAGCTACTGCGTTCGGCGTTTGAGCCCGAAACGTACCGTCGTCTCTATAGTAATTTTGCGGAACACAACCCGCTTTGGAACGAGATACCAACCACGACCGGCAGCGTCTACGAATGGGATTCCGAATCAACTTATATCCAGGAACCACCATACTTCGAAAACTTCAGCAAGGCCGTGGGAAGTTGGGAAGACATTCGCGGGGCCCGACTGCTGGCGACTTTTGGTGATTCGGTAACCACGGACCACATCAGCCCAGCAGGGGCGATCAAGGCCAATTCTCCGGCGGGAATGTACCTCCTGGAAAAAGGAGTGGCGATAGAAGACTTCAACAGCTACGGTTCGCGTCGTGGCAATCACCAGGTAATGGTGCGTGGCACTTTTGCAAATGTCCGGATCAAGAACCTGATGGTCCCCGGGGTCGAAGGGGGAGTCACGATCCATCAGCCGAGCGGTGAACGGATGAGCATCTACGATGCAGCGATGCTGTATCAGCAGGAAGGCGTGCCCCTGATGGTTATTGCGGGACAGGAGTACGGGACTGGCAGCTCGCGTGACTGGGCGGCGAAGGGAACTCGTTTGCTTGGCGCAAAGGCCGTTATCGCCCAAAGCTTTGAACGCATCCATCGCAGTAACCTCGTAGGTATGGGCGTGTTGCCATGTCAGTTCAAGGATGAAGTTAATGCTGCGTCACTCGGTCTGGATGGTACTGAGACGTTTGATCTGCTGGGACTGGAAAATGGTGTCAGGCCGCGACAAGATGTAGCTTTGGTTGTGCACCGCGCAAATGGAGCCAAAGAAGAAGTCCCGGTTACACTTAGAATCGATACCCCGATAGAACTCGATTATTACCAGCATGGCGGGATTCTGCCCTACGTGCTGAGGCAACTGCTGGCTGGAACCACGGATTTTTAGGGCGCATTTCCAGCAGGCGTTTCGAATCAACTTAGGAGCCATAAATGTCATCTGTACAACCGGCGGAAGCGAATACACCACGCAAGTACCAACTCTTCATCGACGGTCAGTGGGTCGATGCCGAATCCGGTAAGACTTTTACTACAGCCAATCCTGCTACCGGCGAGGACCTGGCCGAAGTTTCCGAAGCAGACAAAGCGGATATCGACAAGGCCGTTATTGCTGCTCGTCGTGCTTTCGAGGGTAAGTGGTCCAAGATGAGCGCTCGGGATCGCGGTCGTATTCTCTACAAACTCTCCAAGCTAATTGAAGAGCACAGCAGTGAGTTGGCTGCTCTGGAGACCGCGGATAATGGTAAACCAATCAAAGAGTCGACCTACGTCGACCTGCCACAGGTCGCGGAAAACTTCGAATACTTCGCAGGCTGGGCCACGAAGATCGAAGGTGAGACGATTCCCGTTCCGGGCCAGATGTTCAACTACACTCTGCGGGAACCTGTAGGGGTCTGTGGGCAAATTATTCCGTGGAATTTTCCCCTCTTGATGGCGGCTTGGAAGCTAGCACCCGCGCTTGCCGCCGGCAATACGGTGGTGCTGAAGCCGGCTGAACAGACTCCCGTGACCGCGATGGAACTTGGGAAGTTGATCCAGGAAGCCGGCTTTCCCGAAGGTGTGGTCAATATCGTTCCCGGTTACGGCGAGACAGCGGGCGCCGCGCTGGCAGCTCATCCCGGCATCGATAAGATTGCTTTTACCGGCTCTACTGAAGTTGGCAAGCTGATCGCCAAGGCGGCTGCCGAGAACCTTACCAAGGTGTCGCTCGAGCTCGGAGGTAAAGCGCCGAACATTGTGTTTGCAGATGCAGACATGGACCAGGCGGTCAATGGCGCCATGATGGGAATCTTCTTCAATCAAGGACAGGTCTGTTGCGCCGGATCACGTCTGTTTGTCGAAGAGAAGGTAAAAGACGAGTTTCTCGGACGACTAAAAGAGAAGGCATCCCGGATTAACGTTGGCGATCCTATGGACAAAGCCACGCATATGGGTCCGCAGGTCTCTGCGGAACAACTAAGCCGCATAAAAAGTTATGTTGATGTGGCGCAAAAAGAAGGCGCTACGGTGCTGTCCGGCGGTGAATCGCCCAAGCTTGAGGGAGCTTTTCAGAACGGCTACTTCTTCCAGCCCACAATCTTCTCGGACGTAAACAATCAGATGCGGGTCGCGCAGGAGGAGATCTTCGGACCGGTGGTTTCAGTAATTACCTTCCGGGACGAGGATGATTTGATCAAACAGGCGAATGACACTATCTACGGGCTTTCGGCGGGTATCTGGACGCGCGACATCACTCGTGCACATCGCTTTGCAAAAGAAATAAAGGCCGGGGTGGTTTGGATCAATACCTTCAACATGTTCAATGCGGCTTCTCCGTTCGGAGGTTACAAGCAATCAGGCTACGGCCGGGAAATGGGCAAGCATGCTCTGGAGATGTATACACATGTGAAGAGCGTCTGGGTGGACCTCTCAGGCAGGCCCATTGGTTGGTTTGGTAAGTAGCCGAGTTAATGTCAAACTCCGGGGAAAACGGTTTGCCCGGCGTTTGCATCTCTACATCGCCGCACTCTCTTTGATTCGACTCGCATGGGGTTCAAATGCGGCGCTCTCCCGATAAGTTAGTTCAATCGAAAAGGAGACGCGTATGTATTTAGCAAAGAGACTGGGGCTGAGCTCGCTAGTTCTTATCGGAGTGGTTCTCTTAACTGCTTGCCCAAAACAGGAAACGATCTCGAGAATCAACGCCGACCCCGGCCGTTATCAGAACAAAGAAGTTGGCATTGTGGGTAAAGTAACGGATAGTTACGGCGTGCTCGGCAACGGTGCCTACGAGATCGATGATGGCACCGGCAGAATCTGGGTGGTAACCACGCGCGGGGTGCCGTCGCGTGGCTCTAGAATTGGGGCCAAGGGCAAGGTATACACGGGTTATAGCTTTGGAGGCAGAAGCTTCGGTACCGTGATGCAGGAAACGGATAGGGCCGTAAAAGGTAAGTAGTAGAAAAGATAGCCGGAGACTCCAGTCTGCGAAGCAAACTCGATTGCCGAGCTCAGCAAAGATCAATGACTGAAAGTCTCCCGGCTACAATTTTAGTGATGGATGAAGTCGTAAGCGTTCAAACTCATCCCGAACGGACCGTGATTGAGAGCTTCGATACGGAGTTTGAGCGACTACATGCACGCTCTTGCAAGCTCATTGAAACAACCCGGTTTGAGATACTTTACGGCGACTCGCATGCGAAC
>CAZVHN010000640.1:0-1645 GCA_964626895.1 uncultured Chloracidobacterium sp.
CTTGACCAGTGGCGTGCGACCGATCAGGCCGAGTACGTTATCGTAGTAATGCATTCGAAGTCTCCGCGGCGGAATTTAATTAGTTGACCGGGGTCCCAAGCGGGCAGCCCGCCTGGGGTGGTGGATACTATTTGTAACAGAAGCGGGCGTCGGGCGCTATTTGTCGAGAACGCCATCCTTCAGTTTCTGCGCAATCAGTTCACCGGCAACCCGATGGCCTACCGCATTCCAATGTCCATTGCCCAGATCACTGCCAAATCCGTGCAGGAAAGAGCCGCTCTTTTCGGCATAAGCTTGCAACTCCGGAGCGAGCGTAATCACGGGTATATTTTCCCTGATACACAGGGATCTGATCCGCCTATCGGGATAGAAAAGATCGTCTATTCCCAGTCGCCTCATGAACGCCTGCCTGGCGTTGGGATCGGGGAGAACCTGCGGTCCATTGCTCAAAGTGACGACTACAAATTTTGCGCCCCGGGCGCTTACTTCGTCACGCATTACGAGAATCAGCCCTTCAGTCACCAACCAGGCGTCATTCCACACGGGGTTGTTAGGCTCAAGGTAGACGATGTTGTCAGTGCCCAACTCCTCTGATCTGGCACTCACATCAGACTTTGTCGCGGTTGGTTCAGCAGAGGATGTGTTAATCCGGGACTTCGAGGCCAGAAGTGTCTTGAAGCGGTGATGCGCTTCATTAATGGCCTGCAAAAAACGCGAGTGGTCCTTGATCCATCTGCCGAACCGGCTCAACTTCGACTGTCGCAGCAGAAAAGCGCGCGAAGTTCGAAATGAATCATCGAGCACTAATTTCCCCTCGCGGTAGACGAAATACGGCACCTCAGCGGTCTTCTTTAACGCGCGCGAATTATCGACCACGTCGTTGTTGGTGGTCACTGCCAGAAGCACTATGTCAGGCGCGTAATCCCAGACGCGTTCACGCAGAGTTAGGAGTTCGGTAGCGGTGCCGTATCCGGAGACCCCAAAATTAAGCACCTCAATCTGCTTGCCTGGGATTGAGCCACTCGCCCGCAGGTTCTCTTCCATGATGCTCCAGAAAGCTTGTTCAACCGGCACTTGAAAAGCTTCGGCATGCGAGTCTCCGATCACGGCGATGCGAATCGTGTCCGCAGCTTTGACCTTCGTGCGTTCGCGATCACGCTGGCCGGCGCTATTGATGCGAACGTGGGCTTCGCCCTCCTTGCGATACCAACCCTCCATCCCCGGAATGAGTGCGTGACCGCGCGTTGCATCAGGCATGTAAAACCCGGGATAGGAGTAGCCGGCGGCGCGCAACCCCAGCTCGGCAATGATCACTCCAATCAGCAGACCGAAGAGAATCAGAGCTACCTTGGTCAGGAATCGTTTGGCCTTGGTCATGAGCACAAAGAACTAGATAACTTAAGCGAAAGCGGGTGTGCTTGTCCAAAGCGAAGGACGGAAGGTGACTACTGTTGCGGTGTGGACCGATCGTCGTGCGGCACAGTCAAGCCACATTACCGAGGAGCTGGTCGACTCCACTAGCGCCGGAGGCGCGGCAGAAGGTAGCCAGGGGCAAGCGGCTTTGCGCGCCGCCCCTGCGTTACGTCCATAACACGCCCGCCCTGAAAAGGGCGCAAAGAACTTCGCTAAAATGAATCTCTGCAGG
>CAZVHN010000641.1:0-6953 GCA_964626895.1 uncultured Chloracidobacterium sp.
AATCTTCACCACCAGAGCTGTCGCCATTTTACCGCTTGGACCATCTCATCCTCACAACTATTTTCTCTTCCCTCGTTAACTCGTGTAATAATCTTGCTTCGATTTGCGAAAGAGTTTTGACACAGGCTCTCAAGTGCTGGGGTCGTTGATAAATATCTATCCAGTCCGCCCGGGCGGACGACTGATGGTTGATAGGGTCAATTCATCGTCGAAGGTGTTCTTCAGCCGTCCGTTCCACGGACTATGAGAATTCAGGATGCAAGCCCAGCATTTAACTGAGTCCGCAGCGGACGACCGACAGTAGCCCAGCACTTGAGTGCTGGGGGTCGTTTATAAATATCTATCCAGTCCGCCAGGCGGACGACTGATGGCTGATAGGTTCAATTCATCGTTGAAGGTGCTTCTTCAGCCGTCCGTTTCACGGACTATGAGAATTCAGGATGGCAAGCCCAGCACTCAAGTGCTGGGCTACTATCAGTCGTCCGCAGCGGACTAAGAAAGCCAAGCTCCGCTCTCAAGGAGGGGCTCGATGTTGCGCACCAAAACCCTCCTTGACAGTCGGGCTACTGCCCGCTCGCTTCGTTCGGCTCTTGCTGCGCGCACTACCAGAACGAAAAAGAAGTAATGGTGCTTTCATTGCACAACGCCGAGCCTACAGTGGCGTCTATTCAAACTCATTCGCGTTTGACACTCTTCGAACGGGTACGGTAAGTTAAGCCACTCGCTGTAAACACTATCAGCCTACTGCGTCCCGTTCGTCTAGTGGCCTAGGACACCGCCCTTTCACGGCGGCGACACGGGTTCGACTCCCGTACGGGACGCCAAACTTTCCAACGCGGGCGGGTCAATAGGAGTAAGCGATCCTTCCTGCCAATTCCATACCCCCCCTCCCACCGGCAAAAACAAAGTTGGCGCTGTAGTCAACAGCAACCGAGTTGATATGTGGCTCAACGATCTGAAAGACCAGAATTGATGCGCACCCAAGTGGCAGTGAAGAGTAATAGTACGGATTTGAGAGCAATAGCTTACGACATACAAAGTCATTCGCCTACGAATTGAAGCGAGCCGCACTCAACGCTATTTCGCAAATGTGGTCACTAGTCCATCGGGTGATAATTTGCGGATGCAATGGTTATTCATGTCGGCAATAAATAAATTCCCTTTGCTGTCATAGGCAATGCCTTTCGGGGCATATACGCTTAACGCAGCTTTGTTATCCGCAGTAACCGTTATTTTGTATATGACCTTGCCGTCATTGGCATAAAGATTGTCTTTCGAATCAATGATGAGGTTTTGCCAGTTTCGGTCCATCCCGCCGATAACTGGGCCCTGTTTTGAAAGATCTGTAACGGTGCCGTCCGGGGCGATCTTTAGCATGCCGTATTTGAGAGTTACGAAAACATTGTCCTTGCTATCTACCGCGATATGCTGCGGCGTGGAAACCGATCCTGGCGGACGTACTTGTGCCGACAAATCGATCGCGAAAAACATCGCGGCTAATAACATCAAGTATTTCATATCAGGTTTTCCCTTTGGTTGATTCGACGCGATCATTGCCACTAGCGGCACGGCTCAATCGGGGTGAGCGTGTATTTCTCGGTGCCGGTATTTGTGTATCCGCCGGCAGAACCGGCTCCTCCGCCGGTCATCGTGCCCGGCTTGCCGATACCGTCCGGCAGCGAAATGGAGTAGGTTTCCCCGCCATGGGCGTTGAACGGTCCGGTGTAGGTGTATGTGCCCGATAGCCCACCGGAGAAGTTCACGGTGAACCCGCCGCCGGTGAGCGTAAACGGTTTCATGATGTCGCACACAGCGGTGTTAGTCTGCCAGGCATCGAGACCACCGACGATCTGGTACGATCCCCCACCGGTGCTTGCCGTGAGGTCGAGGGTTGCCCGACCGCGCCGGGAGGTGGCGGTGAGGGCGATGGTCGCGCTCTTGCCTGTCTCGTTTGGAGCGGTGTATGTCAGCGTTCCGCGCGTTTTGGCCAGCGTTGTTGGATCTACCGACGTCTCACCTTTTAGTGCCGCTTCAAGTTTCGACGGGACTTCGGAGCCGTCGAAACGATGGCGGACCGTCACCGGGATCGCGGTGGTCGAGCTTGGCGAGACGTTCCCAGGCGAAGGCGCTTCGATCTTTGTGCACCCGCCGCTGAGCCACGTTTGCTCCGCGATCCGGAGCGCAGTCGATCCCGTTGCGAACGCCGCTTCGAGTCCCGCTACGGACAAGGGTTCGGCATTTCCCGCAGTGGCTTGTTGCGAATGGCGGATTACCCGGAAGTTCGACTCCGTGTAGTTTCCGCCGTCCTCCTTCATGGTCACCCCCGTCTCGATGTACACCGCAACCCCGTCCTTTACTTGTCGGGTGCCCTGCGTCAGATCCATCGTGTAGCTCTCAATTGTGGCATCATCGTTCACGACCGCACGTACCATTGCGGTCACGTCTCGGGTGTATGTGGCCCCACCGGACTCGGCGCGCGGAGAACTTTTCGGTGTCGTTGCCAGCACCCCGCTGCGCACGAAGCTCGGCGAGGCCAGTTTTCAGTGCGGCGCGCTCAGCGGCTTCTACGTCGCCCACCAGTTTGCCTACGCTCGGCTCCAATTCCGCCAACCGCCGCAGTGCTGCCGCACCCGGTGAGGGCGGAGGGTCCTTGGGGTCATAGTTGGCGAGATTGCCGGCTATCTTGCTGAAATCGCCGGACACCATGCCATCTTTCGAGCGTCCGAAGCGGCACCCCAAGGCGAGGATGATCATGAGCACGAGCACGAGCACCCAAGATGCGCTGGAAGACAGGTCGAGCAGCTTATTATTCATGTTACACATTTCTCCCTTATCTTCGTTGCTGTCCAACATGGGACGTCGCCTGGTTGGGCTGCCGCTTTCTTCTCTGGTTAAGCCAAGATCCGGCTGAAAAGCAATGCCAAACAAGCCAAAGGAATAATTCCAAGTTTTAGATATCGCTATCAATAGTCCCCAAAGAGAAAGCGAGGGACTTCCATTTCAAAACCAATTGGTTGTTCTCGAAACAAATCATTTCATTTAAAAAGTTCGCTCTTTCACTATTCGATCTTGCCAAAAGCCTTGCCGAATATAAGGTACGGAATCAATAAGATCACTATTAGCGTGGCAGTTCAATTACCGGATTGTTTGCTGAGATCGGGGCATAATACCAGGCGTTACTAAATGTGGAATTACTGCTGAAAGGTCCATCCCTTTCCGTTGCTTGGTCAGCCTGCAGCACCAGATTCCATAGTTGTATGCCTGAAAAATAATGTCTGGTGAACTGGTAGGTTACTTTTTCGAGTGTTCTGTTCTGCGTCGATAAAAGTTGGCCCCATTTATCAGTGCCATCTCTTTTGCTCCATGCTTCAATCACGCTTTTTTGTGGATTGATAGTGATATTGTTTCCACTGATCTGATAAGTGCCGCCTTCTTTTACCAGGAGAATTTTATCGAACGTCATCCTGAAAGTTTTGGAAACAAAGCTGTAGGTGCCATTACCATTGAAAGTATATTGGGCTTTGCTGTATCCGTAGCTGTTGACGGAATATGGATTCTTATAGTCGTCATACCTTTGGGTGCCACTTGTACCCATTCCCCATGTGCCAAGGATAGATGCGCTGCTGTTGTTGTTACTAGCGGGTGCCGGCTGAGAAGTGGTTTCAGGTTTTTTTAACTTAATCGAGGAAAAAAAGGCGTCAATAGCGGGCAAATTATCCTGACTGTTGAAAATCGCCGCCAAACTGAACGTTTTTCCGTAGCCGGAGAAAGTACTCAAAATGACTGCCGATGCTCCCAACTCATTTTCAAAAGCAGCGCCGCCGGTAATAATTTCCCAACCTTCGGCGTTTTTTGCGGGTTCGATCTGCGGTTCACTCTTTACCCCAAATTGCCCGACGATAAATTGCCGCCAATCGCCTTCGAAATCACTTTTTGCATTGCCGGAACTTTCGCCGCTGCCGTAAAGCGTGATCATCGCGTAAGTTCCCTTCTGCTGGTTGGAAGTGTTGAAAATAATGACTCCATCCTTGTTTTGCTTTTTCCAGCCATTGGGCGGTTGAAACGTCGCTATATCGAAGGTCTCTGAGGTTTGGGCTAAAGAGCTAATGGAAAAGGACAAAAAGCAGATAATCACAATAAGTAATTGTTTCATGGGCCTCCAACTTTATTTTTTGAGATTGAGATTTTATCTTAGAATGGCGAAAACGACTCGAAGGAATTGAAAAACACTTGCAACTGAAAAATCTGGAAAACAAGAAACTATGAAGGCAAGATCCTGCCTGAAAATAGCACAGTGTTTATCGGTAAGAGCTACCTATATTACCGCCAAATGTGACCCGAAGAGTTTCACTCTTCTATCTGAGCCAATCAGTGGAGATTGCCAGGGACAAACGCGAGTCCATTAAGGGTCCAATAAGCGTTCCCCTGAGTCTTTTCAAATGCGGTAAAGTGCTATCCATGCCGCGAAGTGTCATTGAATTACAGTGAATCGCTTCTCTTTCACGACGGCGACACGGGTTCGACTCCCGTACGGGACGCCAAGTTTGTCGGAGGATTCCTCGGCAGCGGTTAAGTCAAAGTTGATCTGCAGGCGGGGGAAAGTAGTGCGGACTCTGGCGAGCTTTTCAGGCGATATCAATCTTTTCATAAATACAGATAGGCTCCAGCGCTAAGTCTGCCAGGACAGTCCTGGCTTTCACGTGCGCGAGTAAAGTTTCCAAATAGCAGCCCATGTTATGCAATAGATCGGCAGGTCTTTCTCCATTCCTGACCGACGCAATGATCTCTTCCGAGAGAGCTTCATACTGTTGCCAATCCTTGTACATCAGGTATTGCATACTACCTTCCCGAAATGACCTTAATTGTTCCGCCAGAGGATCGAGGGACTGTTCCGGAAAATACTTGAGCGAATCCTTTTCGCTCGCCTGGACCAGCGCGATCAATTCCGAGAGATCGTGGTACAGAATCAGTGAGCTTTCTCGTCTGCTTTGCCAATCCTGGAATAGCCGGGCACCAGTAAGACTCGCGTCAAACACGCGGGCGAGATTAATCATGCATTGCTGGAAGCAGTTGGTGAGTACTCCTTGAGCGTGTAGGAGGACCCCACGCGTCTCTTGATCGTCCCGACAGAGGCTCATGAAAGCAAGTTCACCATCGAAGATCCGGCGGACTTCGTGGTTGATCGCGTAGGCAACGCTATCGAGCGTTTCGTTCAAGAGATCATCGATCCCTTCTAACCGCATTGCGTGGTCTTCGATAAAAGCTGCCAGGGAGTGAGCTTCGCGACGTACGGTCTGGAGAATCGGGACCAATTCCCTAATTCCACCGTCATCTCGCGGGCCGGCGACCAGACTTAAATAGTCCAGGAGGAAAAGCAGATCGGTTAGGACCTTACCTACCGCTAACCGCACGGCTTCGTCGCTGATTGAGTTGGTGAGAACGGTTACCTGGGCTTGAAGGTTGGGGATCTTAGAATGAGAGGTTCCGACACAGGCCTCGCCAGGGCTGGTCTTTGGTTCAAAGCTTCCGGTGAACTGAGTGTGCAATTGCAGGATTGTACTCACGGGTGTTGGGTCTCCCTGAAGGCGGTGAATAAGGCGGAGTCGATCCGGCCTGGCGCTCACCTACGTTGATTTCCTAAAGACCTTGAATGACCTATCCGGTAGTGAACCATTTCACCGGACCCCATCTCTTTCTGCACGACATATGCCAAACGCTGGGGAGGCTGGAGGAACGCGAGATCCCCCATTGTTTGGCCTGGTAGTGACTCGAGGGGCGGTCACTCCTTCGGGCAGATTGACGGCACTGACTCATTAATTTGACGGGGTTGGGGTGCCGAAGCTGTGAAGCATGGCTTACCCAGCCATATAAAGCTCGTAAGCGAGGCGCAGCTCGTCCGTTGTCCAGTCCAGTTCAGTTTCCTTGTTACCAATCTGATTCGAAAAAAAGTCCGGCATCATTTCGGCCAGCACTCCGCGCAGTTTTACCTGACCAAGCAACGTCTCGAGATAGCACAAGAATTGGTGCAACACTGGCCCGCTGTCGAGCTCCCCACGGAGTGAGCAGTCGAGTTCTTCGACTATCCGTTCGAAGTGGCCCCAATCCCGGTACATCAGATAGTGCATGCTGCCGTTGCGAAATGCTTTAACGCGGTCGATGACCTGATTGATCACGTCTTCGTCAAAACTGCGTTCAGCCCGCCGCACAAGATTGATCATGGTCCAGAGGTCCTTACACAAAAGGAGCGACTGTTTCAACCTGGCTTTGGAGTTATCGAAGAGCTGCCGGCCATCGAGTCTGGGATCAAAGACTTGTGCGAGCGTAATAATCGACTGCTGCAAACAGTTAGTAAGTATCCTGTGGGCATCCGCGATTTTGGCCTGAGTTATCTCGCGCGGCTCTTCGCTTGAGAGTTCTCGAAGATTTTCTTCGAAGACTCGACGCACTTCATGCCGCAGAGCGAAGGACATGCCGTCAAGCACCTCGTATAGTCCCTCGCTGATCCCCTCGGTGCGCAACGCTTGTTTTTCGGTGAAGTCGAGCAACGAGAGCGTGTCAGCCTGAACAAGTTCCAGGAGAGCGAGTGTTTCCCCGACCTGGTAAAGGTTTGCCTCCATCAGCCTAAGGGCATCCAGCAAGCGCACGAGATCGTTGAAAATCCGGCGGACTGTCTGGAGGATCGGCAGATACTGAGTGTTGCCAAGTATCAGATCAATCTGAGACTCAAGTGTCGGCTGCTTAGGCAGTGGGTTCACCAGGCGCAAACCAGCCTGACCGCCATCGTGGATAGACGGCGGCGCGATATCGTTCGAATTGGGTTCGACTGTGAACTGCACTATCTAATTAGTCTCTCTGAAGGGATAGCTCGCAGCGCTCGGGAGTTGAGATGCGGCAGGATGGAGTAGATCCGGGGCCCAGGTAGGTCAGGGCCAGGCAATTCAATTTACTACAGA
>CAZVHN010000642.1:0-2360 GCA_964626895.1 uncultured Chloracidobacterium sp.
ATCTCGGCGTTGTCACCAAGTATGGCAGGCCGATGACCTGGGGCAATATCCATCCCGATCACTTTCCGAGTTGAACCCCGCCAGAAACGCCCCCCGTTAACAGTAGCGTCTAAGATGCGCGTTGGAGTCTTGCGTGGGTAAAACTCAAGCAACCGTTCTAGCAGTTCGCTATCTTCACCACTCCAGATCGAGGGTAGCGGATTATAGGCTTTCGGAGTCTCCGCCTCCGGTGTTTCCTTAGCCTTTATTTTCGATTCTTTTACAGCCATGAATGAGACCTCACCAAAGTTATCACAATTACGGACAGATCAAGCGGTTAATTAATTCTCTGAGAATCCAGAAAGTTTTGGTACCCCGCCTCAGCACTACCCTTCGGGGAGAATAGTGCGATTTGGCCGGACGCGTTGATACCGCTCCTCGTCTCGAGGTCGGTTGAGCAAGGTTTCGATCGCCATAAAACGATCCACGAAACGACACGAAGGAACACGAAATACTTGTTAGTGTAGTTTCGTGTGGTTTCGTGGATCGTTATTTGACCCAGGCCAGCAAATTTAACGCAAGCAACCGGGGAGATTAGGTTGTTTGCCACCCTCTGGGTAAACTATTAAGACGCTCTAGATCTTTAAAGGCGTTACTTTTAGACTTTCATCAGTTACTTTTTGGTGGAGTTGCAATGTCTGGAAATAGAGAAGCTGTAATAATAGCGGCAGTCCGAACGCCAGTCGGCAAGTTCCAAGGGTCATTAAAAGGCTTCCAAGCGACTGATCTCGGCGCGATAGTCGTCCGCGAGAGTGTCAAACGTGCGGGAGTTGAACCAGCAGAAGTCGATGAAGTGATCATGGGATGTGTAATCCAGGCCGGTCTGGGCCAGAACCCCGCCCGCCAGGCGGCCTTACGCGGAGGACTGCTGCCGGCGGTTTCTGCAGTCACTATCAACAAAGTCTGCGGGTCTGGTCTCAAAGCCGTGATGTTGGCAGCCCAGGGAATACAGTTGGGCGACACCGATCTGGTTGTGGCCGGCGGCATGGAGTCGATGAGCAATGCGCCTTATCTGCTTCCAAAGGCCCGGGAAGGATACCGGCTGGGAAATGGCGAGCTGGTGGATGCAATGATCAACGACGGATTGTGGTGCTCTTTTGATAATCAGCATATGGGATGCACCGGCGAAGTGGTGGCTGAACGGTTCGGTGTTAGCCGGGCGGAACAGGATGCCTACGCTTTGAAGTCGCATCAAAAAGCGGCCGAGGCAATTAAGGCGGGAAAATTCAAGGACGAAATCGTCCCGGTGGAAATTCCGCAAAGGAAAGGGCCACCAACAATCTTCGACACGGACGAAACAGTGCGGGAAGACACGTCGCTCGACGCGCTGGGAAAGCTTAAGCCCGCTTTCAGGGAAGGTGGCACAGTGACCGCCGGGAACGCGCCCGGTGTTAATGATGGGGCATCCGCACTGGTGATCACTTCGCTAGAGCGGGCCCGCAGTTTAGGCATCGAACCCATGTCCCTTATCGTGGCCCAGGCAACATCCGGGACTGAGCCTGAACTGGTAATGATGGCGCCGATCGAGGCAATGAGGCGGGTACTCAAGAAAGCTGGATGGACGTTCGCTGAGGTTGACCTGATCGAGTTGAACGAAGCCTTTGCGGTGCAGGCTGTGGCGATTATTAAAGAGTTGGATCTTGACCCGGAGCGTGTGAATGTCAATGGCGGAGCCGTAGCGCTGGGGCATGCGATCGGACAATCCGGGTCGCGCTTGCTTTCGACCATGCTTTACGAGATGAAGCGTCGCGATGCGCATCGTGGAGTGGTTGCGCTTTGCCTGGGGGGAGGCAATGCCGTGGCCCTGGCGGTCGAGCGATAGTAGGGTTTTAACGAACAGGAAATAATGACACCAACATGTCACAATGAGTATATCCCGCCATCAGCGCCGCCAGATTGGCGATAGTTGGTCAATCCGGAGTTTAAGCGAGTGAGTGAAGTTATTGGGGTAGTTGGCGCCGGAACAATGGGCAACGGTATCGCCCAGGTTGTCGCGCGCGCCGGTTATCGCGTAGTCATGCGTGATGTGAAGGACGAATTCCTTGAACGCGGCCTCGCGGCAATCGAAAAGAGCTTGCAGCGTGATGTTGAGATGGAGCGTTTAGCTGCTGATGAGAAGGACGTGACCCGTGGCCGCATTCAGGCGACGACCTCCCTTGAGCCACTGCGCGACGCGTCGATCGTGATCGAAGCCGTAACGGAAAACCTGGAAGTCAAAACCGAGATTTTCAAAACGCTCGACCAAATCATGCCTCGCGAAACGATCCTGGCCTCGAACACTTCGTCGATCTCAATAACTAAGCTGGGCGCTGCAACGAGTA
>CAZVHN010000643.1:0-4899 GCA_964626895.1 uncultured Chloracidobacterium sp.
CGGCAGTGGATTGGTTGGTGGACGAAGTAGGAATCTCGCGATCCGCCGCCGAACAGATGGTTGAGTATCTTGCTGCAGCCAAGGCCGCGTTAGGTGTGATGCCGACGCTCGACAACATCGTCCTCGAACGCTTCTTTGACGACAGCGGCAGCATGCAACTCGTGTTGCATTCGCCTTTTGGCAGCCGGCTGAATCGTGCCTGGGGCCTGGCATTGCGCAAGCGCTTCTGCCGTCAATTCAATTTTGAGCTCCAAGCTGCGGCAACGGAGGATGCGATTGTTCTTTCGCTGGGCCCTACCCACAGTTTTCCGCTTGATGACGTTTTCCATTACCTGAATTCGAAAACCGTTCGCGAGCTGTTGTGTCAGGCGTTGCTTGATGCGCCCATGTGGAATATCCGCTGGCGTTGGAATGTGACTCGTGCTCTGGCTGTCCTCAGAAGACGCGGTGGCAAGAAGATACCTGCCCAGCTGCAGCGGATGAACGCTGAAGACCTGCTAACTGCCGTCTTTCCGGATCAAGTGGCCTGCGCCGAGAATCTCACCGGTCAGCGAGAGATTCCTGATCATCCCCTGGTCACCCAAACAGTGCGCGATTGTCTCGAAGAAGCGATGGATGTCGACAGTCTCGAAACGCTGCTGACGGCCATAGAGCGCAACGAGAAGAACCTCTTTGCGCGGGATCTGCTGGAGCCTTCACCGTTGGCTGCGGAAATACTCAACGCCCGGCCTTATGCCTTCCTGGACGACGCTCCGTTAGAGGAGCGACGCACACGAGCCGTGTCGCAGCGACGCTGGCTCGATCCGGCAAGTGCGGCAGACATCGGCAAGCTGGATCAGGCAGCAATCGATCGCGTGCGCTCGGAAGCCTGGCCGCAGGTGCAGAATCCGGACGAGCTTCACGATGCCCTGGTGGAACTCGGTTTCATCACTGAAGCCGAAGGAATGTTAGGTGAGTTCGCCGTCAACGACACTTCAGGGCCGCGGTCAATCTCGAGTGAATCTGAGAAACCTGTCGAGACGCCTGCCGAATGGAAAGAATTTCTGAAGGTGTTATCGAGCGATCGCCGCGCAGCAGTGCTTGATGCTGGGAGAGCAGGCGTCCCGCCTGCTGGGGTTACGTCAGAGATTTACTCGGGTGTTGAGCTTAGCGCAGACAATGCAGGCGAGACGCCTGCGGTCCCAGCAGGCGAGCAGATGCTTTCAGCGACCAGACTTTGGGTTGCTGCTGAGCGCCTGCCGCAGTTGCAGGCAGTCTTCCCCGCTGCAGTTTTACAGCCCTTGATCGGCGCACCTGCCTCGTTTACCGAAACCACATGGTCATTTGAGGACGCATTAATCGAACTGCTGCGTGGCCGTCTCGAAGGCTTGGGACCGGTAACGGCGGGGGGCCTTGCGGCCTCAGCAGGACTCGCGATCAGCGACGTGGACCGCGCTCTGCTGAAACTTGAGGCCGAGGGGTTTGTTCTCCGCGGGCGCTTCACACCAGGAACCGAAGAGACTGAATGGTGTGCCCGGCGACTACTCGCGAGGATTCACAGCTACACACTGAATCGTCTGCGCCAGGAGATTGAGCCCGTATCCAGTGCGGATTTCATTCGCTTCCTTTTGTCCTGGCAAAAGGTTGCGCCCGATCACCAAATGGAAGGACCGCAGAGTTTGCTGGCGTTGATTGAGCAACTCGAGGGTTTCGAAGCGCCTGCGGCCGCCTGGGAAGGTGAGATCTTTCCCAGCCGGTTAGTCGAATACGATCCGGCCTGGCTCGACGCCTTGTGTTTGTCAGGCGAAGTGGTTTGGGCGCGGCTTACTCCCAGCGCTGCTTCGAAGAATGGCATTGAAAAGTCGCGCTCAGGGCCCGTGCGGAGCACGCCCATCGCGCTGCTGAGGCGCAAAGACTTTTCCGTCTGGAACTCGGTATTTCCGCGCCCCGTGGTTGAGGAGCTGACATTCTCAACAGTCACCCAGGAGGTCTACGATTATTTGAAAGCCCGCGGCGCGTCGTTCTTTACGGACATCGTTGAGGGCACGAATCTTCTGCGCAGCCAGGTTGAGGAATCGCTGGCTGACCTGGTAGCTAGCGGACTGGTGGTGTCAGATAGCTTCACAGGCCTGCGCGCATTGCTTACGCCCTCACATCGCAAGACTCAAGCGGCTGCCAGAAGAAAACGTCGCGAAGCGGTTTATGAAATGTCCAGCGCCGGACGCTGGAGCATATTGCAACGTACACCAGGGAACGCAGTCTCGCCATCTTCGGCGAGGCACAGCCTCGCCGAAGACTGTGGGGAGGACGGGCCGGAAAGGCAGAGCCTTTCCGCACTGGAGGGCGGCAGGGCCGCAACCCCTTCAGGCGCCGCTGGTTTGGGCGCTCGAGTCTCGCCCGCAAGGGCTGGTTTGTCAGAACCGCGAGCGGTAGCGACCGGGTCTGCCAGCGCAGTCGATCAGGAATCCGCGGAGAAAGTCGCGCGTATTTTGCTGAAGCGATATGGAATTGTCTTCAAGCGTTTACTTGAACGTGAAGGCCTGACGTTGCCTTGGCGAGTGTTGCTCCGTATCTATCATCGGCTGGAAGCACGCGGTGAGATTCGCGGCGGAAGGTTTGTGGCGGGAATCTCCGGTGAACAATTTGCCCTTCCGGAAGCAGTTGGGATGGTGCGCGCAATCCGCCGCGCGCCGGCCAACGACAACATGATCTCGGTGAGCGCTGCCGATCCTTTGAACCTGGTGGGGATCATTACTCCCGGGCCACGCATCACTGCTCACACGTCCAACCGCATACTGTATCGCGACGGAATTGCGGTGGCGATGCTTGAATCCGGCGAGACAAAGTTTCTCATCGAGCTCAGCCGGACTTTGGAATGGAAAGCCAAGAGTGCTCTACTGCGGAAGACAACGCCGCCCGTGCTGCGATCCTATCTAAGCCGGCCGGCATGATGTCTTACCTTTGGTCTCTCTGAGCTTTGCGTCAGCATTTCGTTTCTCTATAATTCGGCGCACTGTTCTCCCAGCAAAAAGTAAATCCGGAGTTCCCCTATGCCTGCAACAAATCATGTTAACGCGAAGGCCGGTGATCCTCTACTGCTCGTCGGCACAATGAAAGGTGCGTTTGTTCTTCGCTCCGACGCCAACCGGAAAAACTGGGAAGTTGGCGGACCATATTTTCCCGGCCGCGCGATCTACGCCATGACCTACGACGCTCGTGACGGTCGCAATCGTCTCTGGGCTGCGGTGAACAGCTCTTACTGGGGTTCTTACCTGAGTACCTCGAACGATTTTGGCAAGACCTGGACGGAGCCGGAAACATATGGCGTCAAGTTTCCTGAAGACGCCGAGAATTCGGTCAAACAGATCTGGCAGATTGTGCCCGGTAACTCGGCCGAGCCAAACACCCTCTACTGCGGGATCGAACCGGCCGCTTTGTTTAGATCGGATGATGCCGGCGAGACCTGGTCGCTGGTAAAAGGACTTTACGATCATCCGCATCGCCCGCAATGGCAGCCGGGCGGCGGCGGGTTGTGTCTGCACACTATCCTGCCCGATCCTGCTAACAAAGATCGCATGCACATTGCGATTTCCACCGGCGGCGTGTATCGCACGGATGATGGCGGGAGAACCTGGGAGGCTCGCAACAAGGGCGTGCGCGCTCAGTTTCTGCCGCCCGACCAATGGTATCCGGAGTTTGGCCAGTGCGTACACAAGATCGTCGGTCATCCGTCAAATCCCAAACGTCTCTTTCTGCAGAACCACTGGGGACTTTACAGGAGCCATGATGGCGGCGACTCCTGGCAGGACATCGCTAACGGTGTGCCTTCTGATTTCGGTTTCGCTCTGGAAGTTGATCATCACGATCCGAACACGGCCTACATCATTCCGCTCGAGTCCGATGAGTTTCGCTGCACTCCGGAAGCAAAGCTGCGCGTCTATCGCACACGCAATGCCGGCGAGTCGTGGGAGCCGCTCACAAACGGCCTGCCGCAGGAGAATGCATTCGAGACCGTGTTGCGCGACGGCATGGCGGGCGACTCCCTCGATCCGGCCGCACTCTATTTTGGCACGCGCAACGGCAAGCTGTTCGGTACCAAGGATGGGGGAGAGTCGTGGAACGCGATCGTGGAAGGCTTGCCGGCGGTGGTTTGTGTTAAGACTGCCGTGGTCTGACAAGTCAGTCGGGAGTCTCCAGACTCCAGACTCCAGACTCCAGACTCATACTAGGATGGTTACTTTCAACATCGCCGGCTTTCTAGCCGATTTCACTAACGGACGTAGTGAGATTTCCGTGGACTCCTCGCCAGCGACTGTTGGGGAAGCGCTGCACGAATTGTGGCAACTGCACATAGGCTTGCGTGATCGCGTCGTAAATGAACAAGGTCAGCTAAGGACGCATGTGAACATCTTTGTCGACGGCGAAAACATCCGCCGCAGGCAACTCCTCGACACGCGTCTCTCGGGCCAGACTGAAATCACCATCCTGCCCTCAGTGAGCGGCGGAAACTACTCGTAAATCGTAAATCGTGAATCGCAAATCGTGAACGCTCGTTGAGAATACTGTCAGCGCTTACGATGAACGATTTACGATTGACGATTTACGGTTTACGATAGCTCCATGAAAGCAACCTGGAACAACGTAGACATTGCCGAAAGCGACAAGACAGTCGTGGTTGAGGGGAATCACTACTTTCCTCCGGAGACTGTCAACAAAGATTATTTACAGGAAAGCAGCAAGCACACCACCTGTCCCTGGAAGGGTGAGGCGAGTTACTACCATGTGGTGGTTAAAGGACAGGTGAATAAGGATGCAGCGTGGTATTACCCTGAGCCCAAAGCTGCTGCCGCCGAGATTAAGAACCACGTGGCTTTTTGGCGAGGCGTGAAGGTCGGGGACCCGTAAATCGTAAATCGTAAA
>CAZVHN010000644.1:0-6441 GCA_964626895.1 uncultured Chloracidobacterium sp.
ACGGTTGAGTCGCATTGGATCTTGAACGGGGGCGCGCTCCGCTTTGCCCCCTTCCCAACCTGCAAATTTGCTGGGCTTGAATTGTCAATTTAAGGTTGAGTGGCTATGAATCTTGAGAACACTCCGGCGCAGAAAGAGTTACAGGCTTTGTTAGGAAACGAAAGGGTGGGAGTTGCGTAACCCATCCCCTCGCTATTGCTCCTTGGGTCTGTAGTTGGATCGACTACGAACTAAATCTTGATGTAGGTCGCAAGTGCTGTCGCAATAAGGTCTCCAGCATCGTCAACCAACTCGGCCGAGACCACGATGAGGCGTCGCCCGGCGCGGATCACACGAGCAGTGGAGTGGGCCCGCCCGCTTTTGAGTGGTCTGAGATAGCTGATGGTTAGGTTGGCGGTGGTTGCCTTCTGGTCGGGCGGAAGCAGAGAAATAATCGCGAAGGCTGTAGCCGTATCGACTAACGAAGCAATGGCGCCTCCGTGAACCACGCCATTGTTTTGCTTCAGATCGTCTTTGATGTCGAAACTGAGCGTGGCTGTGCCTGGCGCAACATCCTCCAGTTCAATCCCCAGCAACTTAGCAAAGGGAACTGTCTCAAGAGCCTTCTGGATGCGTTCGACCTGACTAGCAGTGAGTTTTTCACTGTTCATGCCCGGTAGCCTTCGCCTGGGTCAGCCGGCTCTACGATAACGGCAGAGCCATAAGCCAGAACCTCGGTGACTCCGGTGGAAAGCTCGGTGGTGTCATACCGGGCGCCAACAATCGCGTTGGCCCCAATCTCAGTGGCATGCTGAATCATGATGTCAAAGGCGTCGGCGCGCGTGTCTTCACAGAGTTTCGTCCATACTGTGATGTTTCCCCCGACGACAGTTTGCAACGTGGCTCCAAGCGTCGCGAAGATATTGCGCGAGCGAACGACGATTCCACGTACCACGCCCAGGTTTTGGGTGACGCGATAATTTGGCAGCTCAAACGCCGTGGTTACCATCTGGTGAGCAACTGAGTAGCGTGGTGGACTGACAGCATAGGGCGCTCTTCGATCCGGGAAGTCTGAACTCATTTTATTGTCCTTTGCAGAGTGCTTTTCCTGAAGAGGGTGTTCTTAGGCGTGAGCTTGCGGTCCTCGGTCTCAGGAATCCAGAGGTAATTCTTCAAATCGCAGCGACCGCGTTCATTGAAAATCACGCCTTCGGCTTCTAACATTCGCTGCTGCTTGTCGTGGGGTAGAACAACTCTTCCGGTCGAGCAGGCGCCCTGCGCGTTGATTACTCTGTGCCAGGGAGTCGTGTCACCTGACGCATGCATCACAAAGCCGACCGTTCTCGGCGTGTATCCTTCACCGAGTATTTCTGCCAGCTGCCCGTACGTCATGACGCGCCCGCGAGGAATAGTGCGGACGATCTCATAAACGCGTTCACGGTAACCAGGATCATTTTGCATTGTTTGCTTGCCGCGGCTACTGGGCCAAAGGCGGCTAGCCAGCTTCTGCTTAGTCAAGAGTTCGCAGTATTGCGCGCACGGGCGACCCATCGCCACTTCCGCCCGCGATTCTGAGCGGCAGGCAGATCAATTCATAAATGCCGGCGCCAACCTCTCGAAGATCCAAACCTTCGAGGATGACAATTCCTTTGGAGAGCAGGGCAAGATGTGTCTCGTGCGTTTTTGATTCGAATCGCTCTATGGAAAGATAGTCAATTCCTACCAGCTTGGCGCCTTGACTCACAAGATACTCAGCCGCGCCTAAATCAATATGAGTAGAGTCAGTGTGGAAGACAGGATTCTCGCCGGACCAGAAGTTGGAGTTCCGAGTTTTAAAAAGAATGCGTTCACGCCCTGGCTGGCAATGTGTGGCAGTAAAACTCGCGTCAATCGTCGTGATATTCTCCGGCACCGCTACGACCTGAGCTTCACCAATCAGAACTTCCAGCGGCAACGATTCTACGCGGCCGGCGCCCTCGATGAAATGCGCAGGTGCATCGACATGCGTTCCGGAGTGCGCGCCCATGTAAAGCAGCGAGACGTTGGCAGAGTCGCCGTCGGCGAGCGATTTCCAACTTCTGATTTCAATTCCAGGATCGCCCGGATAGGTGGGTGTTGTTTCGGAAAGCCGAACGCTCACATCGTAAATGCGCATAGAGGGTTTAGCTGATTTGCAACCGCGGGCATAGTAGTTGTCGCTCGAGAAGGGTGTCAACGTAGAGTGCTGAGGAGCCGGCGATGGCGGCAATTCAACCAGCGCCGGAGGTGCGGCAGAAGGTAGCCAGGGGCCAGCGGCTTTGCGCGCAGCCCCTGGTCATGCCAATAGCACGACCCGCCCTGAAAGGGCGTAAAGAATCTCGGTAACCTGAATCTGCGAAGATGTTAAAAACAACGCAACTGAATATGACGAGTGCCAACTTTGGTTATGCTCAACGCGCCCTTTCAGGGCGGTTGTGTTTTTTAAGACTTGATCCAGGGGCTGCGCGCAACCGCTTGCCCCTGGCTACCTTCTGCCGCGCCTCCGGCGCTGGTCGAGTTGCCCTGCTCAATCAAGTAAACAACGAACCTCACTTCTTGCGGCAATACTTACCATTGCGTTAGCATCAAACACGTTCCTTTTAAATTATTAGATCGCAGCGGAGATCGACATAAAACCTTTTTCTAAGCAAGAGAAACTACCGCTACTGGCGGCCTCGAGTTATCTGAATTCCGCCCCACTCATTTGGAGTTTTCTTCATGGCTCGCGAAAGGGGACTGTAAACCTTACGGATCGTGTTCCAGCTCGTTGTGCAGAACTACTGAAGGAGGGGGCGGTGGAAGCGGCGCTGATTCCGGTCATCGAATATCAGCGCATACCGGAAGTCTCACTGATACCGGACGTATGTGTAGGATCGAAGGGAAATGTTCGCAGCGTGGTGTTGGTGACCAGAATCCAGGATCTCAGGGAAGTTCGCTCGGTCGCGTTGGACGAGTCCTCACGCACGTCGGCCGCGCTGATGAAGATCATCTTTCTTGAGTTTCTCGGTGTAGAGCCGAAGTGGGTGACCTCAGCGCCCAACGTGGACCGCATGCTCAAAGATAATGATGCCGCATTGATCATTGGTGACCCGGCAATGACCTTCGCCAGAGATGATCTACGCATCGTCGATATGGCGGGCCTCTGGCGTGAGTACACCGGTCTTGGTTTCGTGTTTGCCGTATGGGCCGTGCGCAATAAAGACTTATCGAGAGTTGCGGCCATTGATTTTGCAGCCGCGCGGGATGAGGGGCTCGAGCAAATTGAGGAAATTCTTTCCCACTATGAACGGGAGATCCCTCTGCCGCGTCACGAGCTGAAGGAATACCTCTCCGACGACATCACCTTCCATCTTGACCAAGCCATGAAGCATGGGATGAAGTTGTATTTTGATCTGGCGCACAAACATCGATTGATCGAACAAGTAAAGCCATTACGGTTCATTGGTCTCCTGGGGCAACGGATAGACGCCGCATTCTGAATTCCAACCGCGAGAAGAGCCGGGTCACTAGGCAGGCTGTGTGAAAACCCAAGAGAGACCTACGGTAATTTGCAGGTAAGGAAGGCGGACCCTGTCCCCGCCTCAAGTTTGAAGGCCACTCAGCAACGCCGTGGGGATTGCGGTTCGACCGTTTGCGAGCTATGTGAGGAAGCTCCTGAGAATGAATTGAGTAGCTAGGCCAAACGACTCGTGTTTTCGGCGTAAGAGCGGGGACAGGTTCCACCTTCCTAACCTGCAAATTACCGTGGCTTGAGCCATGCTCTTAGCAGTCCTCGTTTTGCGAATTGCCGGGCTAAGCAATAGACTATGTCCATGGCCTCAGACACTCAATTAACCCTGGACAAAGTGTTGGCAGGCGAGAGAATAACTGCCGAAGATTGCACTTACCTGCTTGAGTCGCATGACATCGCGTCGATCGGCGCGGCGGCGGACACAGTTCGCCAGCGTAGACACGCGGATAACATCGTCACTTACATCATCGACCGCAATATCAATTATACGAACGTCTGCAACGTGGTCTGCACCTTCTGCGCCTTCTATCGCCGGCCCGGAGCTCCCGATACCTACGTACGCACTCTCGCCGAGATTTGCGAGAAGATCGACGAAACGATCGCGCTTGGCGGCACCGGTGTGCTGATGCAGGGTGGACTACACCCGGATTTTGGAATCGAGTGGTATGAGGACCTGCTGCGCACCTTGCACGCAAAGTATCCGGAGTTTCAACTCCACTGCTTCTCGCCTCCGGAGATTCATAACATCCACCTGATCTCGGGACTGGATTACGAGACGATAATGTCACGATTGAAGGACGCCGGTCTTTACAGTTTACCCGGCGGCGGTGGTGAGATTCTGGACGACGAAGTGCGCAAGCGCGTTTCTACCAAGTGCACCACCGATGAGTGGCTGGGTGTCATGCGCGCCGTGCATCGAGTGGGCCTGAGATCGACCGCCACGATGATGTTTGGCATCGGCGACACGGTAGAGCATCGAGTGCGACACTTGCAGCGCATCAGAGATCTGCAGGATGAGACTGGCGGGTTTACCGCCTTTATATCCTGGACTTTCCAGCGAGAGAACACCGCGCTGGGCCGGCGCATCAAGGACGAGCCAACCGGCATCGACTATCTCAAGATGCTGGCCGTGTCGCGGCTGTTTCTCGACAACATCGAAAATTTCCAATCATCGTGGTTGACGCAGGGGTTGAAGCTCGGTCAGGTGGCCCTTCGCTTTGGCGCAAATGACATGGGCTCGATCATGATTGAAGAAAACGTGGTCTCGGCGGCGGGGGCACACAATCGAGCAGACGAGAGAATGCTTCGCTACCTCATCCGCGAAGCCGGCTTTATCCCGCAACAGCGCGACATTCTTTACCGGCACGTGCACCGGGATGAGTCGCTCCAGGCTGATGCCAGTGAATCGATGCCTTTGCGCGAGTTGACCGTGATGATTGCGGATTAGCCACTTCCTTGGAGCGCGGGCATCTTGCCCGCATGAGCGCCGCAGGCGCGAGTCTGCACGTGGTAAGGTGAATGTGGAGTGAAAGCGAAGATTCTGAGCGCGCTGGCGCACGCTCGGCGGGCAAGATGCCCGCGCTCCAAGGAACATGGATCCGCGTACATCAAATATTACGACTCTCCTTTTCGACTGGGACGGAACTATCGCCGACTCTGCCCAGCTCGGTCTCACTGCATTTCAAAAGTCCTTCGGCTCTCTCGGTTTCGAATTCCCACAAGAGATATACGAGGCTGTTTACTCGCCAAACTGGTACTCAATCTATGAAGCGATGGGACTGCCGCAAGAGAAGTGGGCGATGGCCGACGAGCTCTGGATGCAACACTATGGCGAGCAAACCGCCAAGCTGGTGGAGGGCGCGGCGGACACGCTGCGGCAGTTGCAGCACCGAGGCTACCGGATGGGGATCGTAAGCAGTGGGAGCGAGAGCAGACTCACGCGAGAGCTGAAACACCAGGGACTAAGCGAACTTTTTGAGGTTGTGATTTGCAATGAGCACATGCTGAATAAGAAACCTCATCCGGAAGGTTTGAAAACAGCGCTCGCGATGATCAACAGTCCGAATGAGCAATCATGCTATGTCGGCGACAGTCCCGAAGATATCGAGATGGGCAAGCGCGCGCAGGTTCTGACAGTGGGTGTGCGCAGCACTTATCCGACAAGTTGGCGATTGCGAGACGCAAGTCCTGACATCTGTCTCGAATCATTCTCCGAACTTGTTATTCATTTCTCATCGCTACTGTGAAAACGGCCTTGAGTAGCGACTCACTCATGACGCGGCCCATGAGGTCAGTACCACCACGCGGTAGAGGCTGTGTGAAAACTCAGATACCACCGGCTTCAGCCGCGTGGTTATTCAGCCATAACCTAGAGGTGCGGCGGGTCTGGTAATCTTCTTTGGATACCACCGACTTTAGTCGTGTGGTGTTTCAGCTTCGGCCTTCTTCGACGGAGGAAGTTAGGTAGAAACTGAACCTCCACGCGACTAGAAGTCGCTGGTATCCAAGAATCTCTGCGCTTTGCCCCTCTAGGTTGACACTGAAATACCACGCGGCTGAAGCCGGTGGTATCTGCGTTTTCGCGGGTGGGTCCTTGTTAGCTATGCTCAATCATCAAAGTTTGAGGATGGTACTGGCCTCATGAGACCGCGACTTGAGTGATTGGTAAGTTGGACCCACCCGCTACCGAGACTCTTATGAAAATAGAAGTTAGTCGAATCAGACTGACCGCTCTTGTTCTATTTTCATTCGCAGTGGCGAATCGGGGTTCATGACTTACTGTGTGAAAACCCGAGATACCACCGGCTTCAGCCGCGTGGTCTCTCAATTTGAACCTAATGGCGACATGGCTCATTCCGTAGATACCACCGACTTTTAGTCGTGTGGAGATTCAACTTTTGCCTGTTTTTAAGTCCACCAAGGCCGAAGCTGAC
>CAZVHN010000645.1:0-4131 GCA_964626895.1 uncultured Chloracidobacterium sp.
TTCAGTGATGATGATGCGACGGGGATGATCGCGCGGCGCAAGCTCGTGGGAACATATCGTAACCCGCCGGCTTTGGTAGAGCCGACAAAGACCGCGATCCTTGCAGGACTGAGGCGACACACGAGACCCAACGATTCAGCGTGAGGTGGATTGTAGGGGTGTCCCTCCGTGGGCACCCCGGTAGCGGTGGCTGTGGCAAAGGGCGCCCACGGAGGGACACCCCTACAAATTATCCCCAGTTGCCGCTCGGAACGTTCGAGAGAATGAGTTGGACCTTGTCAACAACAGCAGCCGATAGCACCCCAAACAGCAAAGAAGTTAAGCCACGTCGCAATCGCTCGTTTTCGATCCGAGTGCCGGCGTCGACCGCGAACCTCGGGGCGGGCTTCGACTGTATCGGTCTCGCTTTGAAACTTTATCTGACAGTCAGCGCGAGAATCGTCCCGGAAGCGAGCGTAGCGTGCCGTGTGCGCTTTAGTGGTGAGGGCTCGGACGGAGCACTTCCGACCAATGAAGAGAACCTCATCATCCGCTCCATGCGCTTTACCGCCGAGCGTGAGGGGTTGAGCCTGCCTCCGTTGGAGCTCGATGTAAATAACGAGTTGCCACTAGCACGCGGACTGGGTAGCAGCGCAACTGCCATCGTCGCCGGTATCACGCTCGCTTCTGTGGTTTGTGATCGAGAGTTGTCCGCCGAGACGGTGCTCCGTTACGCCGTGGAAATGGAAGGACACGCAGACAATGTTGCGGCAGCATACTTAGGGGGCTTGGTGGTCAGTTGTGTAAAGCCTGACGGAAACGTGCTGGCTGTGAAGAGGTCCTGGCCGTCCGAATTAACGGTGGTCGTGGTATCGCCGGAAGCGTTCCTGAGGACCGCGGAAACGCGTAGTGTCCTCCCCGTCAATGTGCCGCGCGAGGCCGCCGTTTTCAATCTGCAGCGGGTAGCCCTGTTCGTGGCGGCGCTCGAAGCAGGCGCTTACGATCTCTTGTGGGATGCCATGCAGGACCGACTGCATCAGACGCATCGTCAGGCGCTGGTGCCCGGCCTTGCGGAAGCCCTGGCCACTCCGCCCCAACCTGGCCTTGTTGGCATAGCCTTGAGCGGGTCAGGGCCCAGCGTAGTAGCGTTGGCGCGTGATCGCACGGGTGAGATCGGAGAGGCGATCGCGGAGAACTTTCGCCGACGCGACGTTCCAGCCAAGGTGCGCGTGTTGGAGGTGGACCACGAGGGATGTGGAGTCACCGTTTTGGCTTGAAGGTCGCTTCTGATATTTTTGAATTGTGATTTTAGATTTCACTAGGTCCGCTGCTACCAAGGGGCTCCGTGCGTTCCAGCGCTCAGCCCGAGCCGAGTCCACTCAACAGACTGAACCATTTGCGGTAGCCAATGGATCCCCCCCCTCCGCATCAGCAGGAGCTACTCAACACGAGCACCACGGGGCCACTCACCACTATGTGTTGAGTAGCTCCTGCTGGTACTGCGTGGTGGGATCCATGGCTACCGCAGATGGCACTGTGGGTTGAGTGGCGCTTGCTGGTGCTTAGTGGTGGGATCCATTGGCTACCGCAAATGGTTCTGTGGGTCGAGTGGCGCAAAAATCCAAAATCATTTCAACACGGCGGCTTGCGGGCTCAGCAAGAGTCGGTGCCAGCGCTGAAAAGTATTGATTGTTTCGTTTGTGTAAACTCTTACGAAGGCAGTCTGCAGGTAGAGCGTTTCCGGGCTGGGCCACTCCACCCGCGCAATGGGGTTGAATGATGGAGGCTGGCCTTGCGCTGTCTTGGCAGGCTCACCTTTGTCTTTGTTATCATCGCTCTTCTTCTTGCCACTCGCAGTCTTTTCATCATAAGCAATCGAAGCGGCAATCAAGGCGTCGCGCAGAGGAATACGGGCTTGCGTAGGTTTGCTGGTGGCCGCATCATATATCGCCACACTAGTCTCAAACGCGGTCGCCACTTTTGACGAGTCGGGCGACCACGCCGGCAAGGTTTCGGTTAGCTGATCGTCGAGCAATCGCTCGGTGCCATCAATTGCGATGAGACGAGGTCTACCGGCCGGAAGCCTGAACGATTTCTCGCGCGCTTCCCATTCGTTTTCCTTGCAGGCTAATGCGACGAGCGCATGATTGTCAGGAGCCCACGAATAATAGAAGTAGATCAGACCCTCGCGCGCCGTCAGGGGGCGTAGATCGTAGCCATCACGGTTGCAGACATAAATTTGTTCGGTGTTGAATGCGGCCACCGGGGCAAATGCCGGCGCCACGGATGGCGATGGCAGTGGAGACGAATCCGGCTCTGGGGCCAGGTCGATGGGCGGAGTTGGAGTGGGCGCCGGCTTTACGCTCTTGTGAGCAATAAAAGCTATGAAGTTGCCATCCGAGGTCCAA
The DNA here is from genome assembly GCA_964626895.1 of uncultured Chloracidobacterium sp. Classification (GTDB taxonomy): domain Bacteria; phylum Acidobacteriota; class Blastocatellia; order Pyrinomonadales; family Pyrinomonadaceae; genus PSRF01. The sequence goes on from CAZVHN010000645.1 coordinate 2,388, forward strand.
GCCACAGTCTCCGGGAAGACGCATGAAAGGGTTGGCGGTATTAAGTTACGAAGAAACCGGCCGTCGGTGGCGTAGAGGTCGATGCGAAAGGCCGGGCTCGGTTGGTCTTCCGTGCCGTAAAGGGCGAGTGCTCGCTGTCCATCAGGAGAAGCAACTGTCCGCAGCAGCGCGTCATCCGGGCGGCGAGTGGTGAAGTCCGCTTGAATCGAAGCTAGTTTTTCGTTTGGTTCCGGAGTTTGAAGCTCGGCAGGAATTCCAATGTCGGCTTCAAAGCGGTAGGCAAGACGTTGCGCGGGAACATCGCGCAAAACGAGAGGACGCACATCCTGTCTGTCGGTGATTGCCTTGCATCCCACCACGGCGGCAATCAGACTCATTAAGATTGTGACTGTGAGTGATGACGTGGCGTTATTTCTGGGGCTTCCGGGGATTCTTGTGCCTCCCTGCTTCAAACAGCCGAGATGATATTGAGGCATTGAGACGATTGTCAACGAACTATCTTCGACTGGTAGTGGGCAGTTTGAGCTGGAGGTCAAATTCAATGTGGTTTCGAATCCCGAAGGGATTTAAGTTAATAGCCGTGGGCTATTAACTTTGATCCCTCCGGGATGAACGTCTCGAAACCAACTAACCCACGACATCTTCCGCGCTAGTTGCTGCGGATTAACGGTGAGGGCATCTGGCCGTAGACAAGCTCGTGCGCTAATGAGGGGCTGAGAGCCAGCAACGCACGTATCGTATTTCGCGGAGAGAGATGATCCTCGTCACCCTCATCATCCTCAACACAGTTGTGCTGGACGGCCCGGGATATTCGTCTGGGGAGAGGACTGTAATCGGGTGTTTCTGAGACGAATGAGCGGGCAGCCATCGCCCCCACCAGATCGCAGGTCAACTCTTCGGCTCTTTGTTCGTAGATTCTCATTCCCGTGAGGCCGGACGCCCGGTTGCCGACCGCGCGAAACAACGACCTTAGACTGTCCCTGTCCCCGTCCGCGATGTGCACCAGTTCATGGGCCAGCACGCTGATCATTGCCTCGTCGGACGGCAGACCGGCAAGAAATATTGTGCCGAAAGTGATTGTCTGTGGCCGCCTCAGGAAAACCGATGCATTGTCGCGCGAATCCATGTCCGGCTTCACCCTTCTCACTATCTGCACTCGGCCAATCGCTCGTTGCATGTTCAGGTTAAAGCTCTTCGGTTGCTGCAACTTGTATTCGGTCACCAATTTCTCGATTGAGGCAACAACCAGGTCCCTGGCAAGTGGTAGCAGGCGTTGCGCCCGCTGGGCTCCAGCCACGGCTTCCGCACTGTAAACCGGCAGAGAAGGACGGGCCTGCATCTCATCGATGGGGTGACTGCCCTTGGGATCCTTCCTTCGTTCCGTACAAATGACGTCGATTGCCCGCTCCACCAGCTCGCGCGCCTCCGCAGACATGCTTTCAGGCAACGCACTTGAATGTGAACCCTTTCTCGCCGAACGTGGCCCTTGAGCGAAGCCGCTGCCGCTGAGAGCGAGCAGCGAGAATACGAGGAGCAGAGACACGGAGACACGGAGATGGAGAGACACGGAGACACGAAGATGGGGAGAAGGGGAGACGGGGAGAAGGGGAGACGGGGAGATGCGGAGACGGGGGGAAGCGGCGACGGGGAGACAAGGCGGTGTGGTGGAATTCGAGACTTGCCTTGGAGCTGTGCGTTCAGTTGCTTTGATTTTCATCGTCTCCGAATCCCCCGTGTCTCGGTG
>CAZVHN010000646.1:0-3327 GCA_964626895.1 uncultured Chloracidobacterium sp.
AACCCGACTCGCAAGCGAGGGATTCCTCTAGCACGACACTCCTATCCGGTGATCAGTGCTCGGAAGGCCGTAGACTGTAGGTCGGAACAATAACTAACCCTCGCTCTAGCCTCTCGCCTCTTGCCTGCCCCCTCGGGTGCCTCTGCCGGCTTGTCCAGCAGTGCTGCGTTCCACGTTGATTCACGGACTCACTCCGCCGGGTGGCCACCGTGCGGACAGAATGACTTGCTATTTAAGTTCTCCTACACCCGCGCGCTGTGTAATCGCGATGTCTTTCTCCGTCAAAGCGTACATTGAGTCGACTATGCGATTAATTTGGCGATCAAGTACTTCGATCTGGCGCTGCAAACGCCTTTTCTCGTCGGGAGTGCGGGAGGAATCGTATCGGCCGCACGTTTCGTGCATGTTTAGGGACAACTTTGCTAACTCGTCCTTTCGTTTGTCAGATGCAAATGAACGAGGAACAGGAAACTTGTCGACGTACTGCGATCGAAACTCGAGGTAACGTCCTCCCCCTCCTTCGAGCGCTGCACAGACTGCGGAAAAGTAGAAATTGGCAACACGAGAGTTGAGCACGGCCACCAACGCTGGATCAGCCGAATCGATTAGGAATGCTTTGTCGTTAATCAGATACCCCTCGTCGTCAATCGTGAATCGGCACTCAGGAGCGATAATTGGGTAAATGATTTTTGGCTTGGCAGCACGCCGACGGACTAACGGCGCAGGCTGTTGCAATTCGAACCATTCCTGACTCCCCGCTCGTTTCGAGAGAAGTGCGCGAAAGCTGGACAGGTGTTCGCGGATCGCCGGATAACGATCGACTGTCTCTCCGCCATTCAGGTAGATGACAAATCGGTCCGGTCCTTGCAGTGAGTATCGACGAATGTCGCGCCCAAAGAGAATTGGCAATAGCACGTCCCGACTCTTTGCGTCGAGTTTAACAAATTGATCACGGACGCACCGATCAACGATAAACGCATCATTCAGGCCCGTTTTCAGCCCGAAAGCAGCACGAACTTTTAGAAAGTCCGCGAGCGTTAAAGATGCCGAACGAATTCGGTCGATGAGTTCGATCCCATCCGCCGCGCCAAGGCGCCACTCGCGCGCGCCGATTGCGCCCTCCGGCAGGGCGATAGTGCAATGCCTCGCATAGTCCTCGACACTGAGAGCACGCGTAACAAACGCGCCAATCGTTCGGCTATCGGGAACCGGCAGGTACTCGATGGCACCGCCAATGCATGGCTTACAGTCTGCGACAATTACGATCGTCCGGACCGTCGCGCCAACAAATACGCGTGCGCCGGCAAAATCTGCCAGTGTTTTGATCTGCGCATTCTCCCAAAGAAAACTGCGAAGTGGAGCACCGTATTTCGCGCGGATGAATTTGTTCGAGACAATCATCCCAAGCTTACCACTCGGCCGAAGAAGTTTGATCCCGCGCTCAAGGAAATAAGAGTACAAGTCCGCACGTTCCTGATGGCAAGCGAATTTGGTCTTTAAGTAATCCTTGATCGGCTTAAATGCCTCCATTCGTATATATGGCGGATTCCCAATGACCGCGTCGAAGCCTGCATTCTTCGCGCCAAATACGTCGGCAAATTCGATCTTCCAGTCGAAAGCATTGATTCGATACTGCTCCTCTTCATCCAGCAAGCTCATTTGCCGGTTGTCGTAGAAGTCGGGCCCGATCAACGAATTGCCGCACTTGATGTTGTTGCCTAGGTCCGGCAGTGCCCGCTCGTGTAGCAGTCTTAACTGCCGTTCGAGGGACTCGCTGTTTTCATTTTCCAACACCTTAAGCAGCAGCGAGAGCTTCGTGACTTCGACCGCCTGGCTGTCGATGTCGACGCCATAGATGTTGTTCAGCAGGATGCGCTTCTTTTCGCTGGTAGTCAGGAACCGCTGGCCCCCCCGACCCTGATAGACCTGCTTGGTGTGCTTGTTCTCGCCGTCGTCGACATACCAATCGCGGTGCCAGTCGAGAAGAAACTGTAGCGCGCCAACCAGGAACGAGCCCGAACCGCACGCCGGATCGAGTATGCGGAGCTTGGCGACGTCCTTGGGTGTCTTGTCTATAACGAGCTTCCCCACGGTATTCTTGACGATGTAGTCGACGATGTACGCTGGCGTGTAATAGACGCCGCCGGCCTTCTTCACCTCGGGCTTGTCTTCGATCTTGGCCTGATGGCCGGCGGTGAGGCGAATCACCTTGCCCAGGAATTGCTCGTACACCTGCCCGAGGATTTCCGCCGGCAGGACCGAGAACTCGTACGGACTGTCGGGATAATACAGCGCGCGGAGAATCTCTTTGAGCGGCTTGTCGTCGAGCTTCAGTGAGAGCGTCAGTTCGTCGGGGGGCTCGGCTCGGCCCTTCTCCTGGTGGAAGTGAAACAATCCCGAGTTGTAGCGTTCGTCGGCCCGCTCGAACGCTTCGGCCAGCCGGCGATACGTGTGCTCGCCGTTTGCCAGTCCCTGAAGGCGGCCGTAAGATTCGATTCCCCGGTCCTCGCACATCCGCAAAAAGATGATCCGGTCGATCGTGCGCTGCACTGCGAAATTGAGGTCGCGCTGGCTGAGCTTTGGATTGCGCCGGGCAAAGTTCTTGGCAAGGTCGGCGCGCCAGGACTCTATTTCTTCCAAGAACGCCGCATCGACCTCGGCCGTGCCCCGCTTGAGCTTCGTGCCTTCGGCATACTTGTCGAACGAACCTTTGCGCACGGAGTCGGGCGAGAAAATAGCGGCCAGTTGGTCCCACTTTTCGATGTAGTCGCGAAACGTCAGGAACATGATCCGGGCGACGGCGGGCTTGTCGCTCTTGTCGGGTTTGATCCGGCAGTCGTAGACGGCCAGCTCCTCGAAATCCGAAAGGATCGACAGGGGCAGCTTGGCACTCCATGAGTAGCGGCGGAGCTGATAGGCGGCGCTCACGTCGTCGCGCACGTTGATCGAGGGCTTTTTCGCCTCCAGGAAAAAGATGCGCCGCCCGCCGATGCGGAAGCAGTAGTCGGGGGCCTTGGTCGCCCCACCGACCTTGATGGCGTCCTCGTGAATGACGTCCTTGTAGGCTTCGGCGTGGCCCGACTTGTTGTCGACGTCCCAGCCCAAGCCTTCCAGTCCAAAGAATGGGTTGAGAAACTCCTGGCGGACTTGCGTCTCCTTATACTCCGATGCCTGGTACGACTCGCGATTGCGCTCGAAGCGTTCGACGAGTTCCGCAATGAGTTTCGGTGCCGGCATTCGCAATGTTCTCGGAAGGCGCGAGGCGGAGCGTTGAGTGATGCGATTATAGACCCGCTGCGTGAATTTCCAATCAGGGCTACGCGGTCC
>CAZVHN010000647.1:0-12063 GCA_964626895.1 uncultured Chloracidobacterium sp.
ACAGGAGTTCTCGTGGGCGCGTCGGTGCGCAGTGAAATGCGGATGAACGTAAGCGAGTTGACCGACCGTGTGGTCAGAACGGATCATCTGCGTATGACGACGAGGCCCGTTTACGACGTCGCTGTAGTAGGCGCCGGGGTATTCGGCGCGTGGACGGCTTACTTAATTCGCCGGACGGGCGCAAGTGTGATCTTGATTGACCAGTATGGTGCTGGTAACAAGCGCGCGAGTTCCGGGGGTGAGACAAGGGTAATTCGCGCGGGCTATGGCCCAGATGAGATCTACTCGCGTTCCGCCACGAGATCGTTGGAGCTCTGGTGTGATTTCGGTAAGCAAGTTGAGCAACCACTGTTTCATCGTACTGGAGTCCTGTGGCTGGCGCGGGAACAAGACGCTTACTCGATGAGCACCCTGGCGACTTTCGAACGAACGAACGTAGCTTTTGAACGACTAACAGCGTCGGAACTCGAGGAACGGTTTCCGGAAATTGAATTGGGCCCGATTGCATGGGCCATACTTGAATTGAATGCGGGTGTATTGATGGCGAGGCTGGGTGTTTGCGCGGTCGTGGAGGCGGCGAAGCGAGACGGGGTCAAGTATGTTGAAGAATCGGTTTTGCCACCGACGGGCAACGGCTGGTTGGAATCAGTAGCTGTGAGTGGAGGGGGAAGAATCACTGCCGGGACATTCGTGTTTGGCTGCGGACCGTGGCTGCCCAAAGTGTTTCCCGAAATTCTCGGTGAACTCATTCATATCACGAGACAAGAGGTTTTCTATTTTGGCGTTCCCGCGGGCGATTACCGCTTCGCACCACCGGCGATGCCCGTCTGGATCGATTTCAATGATTTGGTTTATGCGATTCCGGATGTCGCAGGCAGTGGCTTTAAGATTGCCATCGATGCCCACGGACCAGAGTTTGATCCTGACAAAGGCGATCGCGCTGCCACCAGAGAAGGATTGGCAGCAGTCCGCAAGTATCTGTCGTTGCGGGTTCCGGCCCTCGCGGATGCGCCTCTACTTGGGAGCGAAGTTTGCCAGTATGAGAACACGTCGCGCGGCGATTTTCTGATCGACCGGCACCCCACACTAGAAAATGTTTGGCTGGTCGGGGGCGGTTCGGGCCACGGGTTCAAGCACGGGCCCGCGGTCGGGGAATATGTAGTGAAAAGAATTTCAGGTGGGAGCGATGTTGAGCCGCGATTTTCGCTGGCTTCGAAAGCCACGATGCATCGGCGCAATGTCTATTGAGTAATTACAGAACCGGGAGCGGTAGCGACCGCACTCAACTAACGAATTGATTGCTCGCCATCACAACCACATAGGCAACACTTCTGCTAAGAGAGCTTCCATCAAAGCTGATCTGGAGTGCAGATTCAAATTCGCGCTGCCGAGTGATCTCGTTGGTTGAGTGCGGTCGCTAACGCTCCCGGTTCTGTAATTGAGTGGCGCCATCGGATTACGGCGCCGGCGTAGGCGGCGGCGCACCCTGCGGAACCGTCCACAGTTCTACCATCATGTCGCGTCGCGGCGGCCCCACCACAGTGACGATGCGTCCGGCGTTTAGGCCACGCGAATTAACCAGATAATCAACGATGCGAGTTTTCTGAGTTTGCACTTGCCCCGATCGGCCGCCCTGCCCGGGATAGACAATCACATAAGCGGTCGAGGAAGGATCGTTCTGCAGCTCAATGGCATAATTGTCCAAACGGGCCTTCTCGTCGTTTCTGGCTATCTCGCCAAACTCATCAAACTTTTTGGATTTAAGCGGCACGGGAAATGAAATTGAACAACTCGCGGAACAATCCAGAGTGTATCCACCCATCGACAGCGTTGCGCTGAGCGTTTGGCCAGCCAGACCGGTAGTATCAACTCTGATTGAGCCGGTGCCTTGTCCTTCAATGATCCTGCCCGCCGAGACGGTCCAGTTGAAGTTTGGAGCCACGTTGCCGGAGCCGCCAGTGAGTGACGAAGTAAATGTCACGGGCTGGTCGAGCTGAACTCGATCGGGACAAGTAATATAAACATTTGGGCAAACCGGAGGCGGGGGCGGTGGGCATTTGACCAAAACAGCTATAGAAGAAAACGCCTCGCATGCTTCGTCGCCGCTGCCTGAGTCTATTGCCAGGAATGCCTTGTAGTAACCTGGTTTGACGCCGGAGAGGTCCCAGGTAACGGCGGCGCCGTTGCCGTCAATGCGTCCTGCACTGGTGGTCCAGTTGTAACGGATTGAATTTCCGCCTGGAGACGTTGCTCTGGCATTGAGACGTACGAGTGACGCACTCGTGTCGCCTTCGCAGGCATTGAGCACCGCGTGATCGGCTGCGAGGCTGACGATTGGCGGCGCATACACGAAAGTTTCTCTCGCTCTCTGACCAAATGCTTCAGAGGCGGAAATGCTCAATCCCACTAAGACAAGTGGCAGGAACAATCCGATAAGGGGACGCTTAGGCCTGAACATTTCGACTCCTTCATGACTCGTTTGTCATTCCCAAGACCACTACGGCGAGCCGCCGATGCGTCTCTCTATAGCAATAGCGTTGAGAAAGGAAAAGGGACAATCCCAGTCCGTTTCCACAACTATTTCCCGTCCGGTGGGCCTCCACCTTCGATGCCCGAGTGGTTAGAATTTGCTTAATCTATTCCGAAAACTGTTTCATGGCAAGGTTTGACTCACCCCTCAAATTGGCGTAGATACGGTGTGCTCCCTAACAGCTTATCGGTTCTGCGGGATTTGGCATGAGATACATCGTTCTGGTTATAGTCATTTTCATGTTTTTTGGGCAAGCTGCTTGTTCGCGGAAGCAGACGAGCCGGGCCGAAGCCGAAGCGGCGGCCCGCGCGACGAAGACAACTCAGGGTGACCGCTCGGACGCGCGCGTCTATTTGGAGAAGGGCCGGGAGTTCTATCGGAACGACGAAGACACCCAAGCCGTCGAAGCGTTTCAGCAGGCGTTGAAGTTGGATCCCGAACTTGCTGAGGCCCACTTCCGGCTGGGTCTTACCCACGACGCGCTCGGTCAGGAGCAAGAGGCGGAGGCAGCCTACAAGAAGGCAGTCGAAGCTTACAAAAAATACCTGAGCATTAATGGGAATAATAATGATGCTGAGGCTCATTACAATCTCGGTCAGACGTATGCTGGGCTCCACCTCTACAGTGAGGCCGTCAGGGAATACCGCCAGGCCACGCGTGTAAAGCCGGATGATGCGGCCATCCATTACGATCTGGGGCTGGCACTGATGAGATTGGCGCAATACGACGAAGCAAGCAGGGCGTTTGCTAAGTCGCTCGAACTCGATCCGGAAAACTATCGCGCCGAGGATGAGCTCGCGGAAGCGCGAGAAGGCGTGAAACGGATCCGCACGGGAAAGAAACATCAGGAAGACTTGCTAAAGAAGAAGAAGGATGAGGAACTGAAGAAACAGGAGCAGGGTGGCGACGCTCCCTCAACAAAGCCGTCAAATACGCCGATTAAACGGATCGCCGGTCATTGAAGTGAAGGAGAAGTTGAAAATGGCAACATACACACCACCACCGTATTTTCCCCAGAGTTCACTGGCCCCGCCAGACGAGAACCGGTACAAGAAGTTCAAGCTGGCGATGTTTGCTGCCGGAATCCTGCTGGTCCTGATGCTGGGCGGTTTGGGAGTAGGAATCTGGTACCTTTTAAAATGGATGTTCTAATCGACCTGGACGTGCCAGCGGACCTTCCCGATCCCGATGTAGCCCTGGTTTTGCTTCCCAAACCCCACTTCGCCCCCAGTCCGTCGAGCTGTTTACTGTTGACGATTTACTATTCGGCGTACTCGTCACCGACTGGTTCACCCCCTCGCGCTTGACAGACTCCAAGCATCGAGTGGGCTCGGCATTAAACTCATGAAAACATACCTAGTCTTAATCGCGGTGCTCGCATCTGTGCCCCTGTCTTATCTGCCTGCAAGTGCACAGGAGCAAAAGCCACCCACAACTGAGCAGCAAACAACCGGCGGCGGCGCGAGAGCGGCCGAGTCAAGCTTTCGGGTAGTCCGTTCGGTCTCCGGCACAAAAATACTCGAACAAGGCGGCCGATACGCGGTCGAGGATCCCCGCACAGTTTTTCATACTCCCGAGGATAAGCAGGTAATAGTGTATTTCACCTGGGAAGGTCCGGCGGGGCCACACCACTTCGAGGGCCTTTGGAAAAAACCGGACGGCAGGGTGGCGATGACTTCCGAGTTTGATTACAAGCCTGACCAACCACGCTTCGGGGGCTATTTCAAAATGCTTCTGGGCGACACGCCTACCACTGGCGTCTAGACTTTGGAAGCGCGCATTGATGGCGAGACTGCCGGGGCGCACACCTTTCAACTAACGATGGCGCCGCGCCCCGAGAGCGTAACCGCGATCCCCTCGCGACGGCTCTTAAATCCGCCTGAGATCTACAGCCGCGCCGCAGCCGCCAGCGTACTCATCGAAAACGTTAACCGGAAAGGTGCACGTCGCAATGTGGGCACCGGCTTCTTCATTGGGCCGGGCCGGTTGCTGACAGCTTTTCAGGTCATCGACGGTGCCACCAAAGTGCGATAAAAATATTGGAAGAGGAGCGTCTGATAGGCAGCTCTACCGACAAAGGCTTCATAGTTGGCAAAACTCCCGCTGTTTGTTTTCAGGATGCTCCACTCTACGGCTTAATTCAAAATGTAGAACATGAATACCAGCGTCGACAGGCGAGTCCGGCTGAAAGTGCGTTATTGTGGCGTCGGTCTCGCTTTCTCGAAATGGTATGTTTTTACGAAAGGCGGCCGCCCCGTGTTCTACGAAAAGACTGGGGACGCAAAGAGGATGCTTTCCGAAGCTGAACACTGGAGAATTGTTAATTTAAACATTGAAATGGGCGGATCAGTCTGTATAGATTGGACACATGAACGCGAATGGAGGCTTCCAAACGATTTCGCGTTCGAACGGAAGTTCGCTCACGTCCTACTTTATGATAAAAAAAGTTGGGACTACTTTCTTGAATCCTGTCCGCCGGAAATTCTTCATGAGATTTACGGTATCACGGTGCTAAAAAGCATCATTGTGTAGAGCATTAGATGATCATTGCACACGATCAGGCTCAGTGCGCCTGATGCATGAACGGCATTGAGATCCTAGGCGTAATCACGTGACTTCGAGACTGGACCGAGACTCCAAAAGAGTTCCTCTTCTCGCACAATCCAGCCTGATAGGAAACCGTGAAGGGTCAACTGGGTCGTATGAAAACAAGCCGACGTTTCCCGAAAGATGTTGTGGCTGCAATCCGCGACGGTAAGATTCTCGGCATTCGCGCCGCACGAAGCCACACCGTGTCATCGGCATCTGGGCGGTCGTTGTAGAGAATCAAGTCTTCGTGCGGTCATGTGTTCGTGTTTGCCTTTATGCATGGTGAGGGTTAGCAGTCAGCAACCAGTACGCCAGGACTCTTGCATCGTGGGTCGACAAATACGGAACCGGGAGCCGACCGGGGTCCCCGCGCGGGCAGCCCGCGTGGGGTGGTAGTAGCGACCGGGTGGCTCGTACGATACACACAAGTATCGATGCGAGAATTTCGCTACGAACCAGGTTCCGTTGGCTTACCTAATCACATCTCGCATTAGCCTAACAGTCTGGGGTTTTATTTTCGTGGCTCACCCGGTCGCTACTCTATATCTGAAAGGGCGTTCCCGGTTCTGCATTCGTGTTGGCAACTGGTCGTTGATTGGCCGTTAAGCTTGTACCCGGTCGCTACCGAGACTGGTGTGAAGACCCGAGATACCACCGGCTTCAGCCGCGTGGTACCTCAGTTTTTACCTAAGCACGCTAGTAGATAATGTCTTCCCGGATACCACCGACTTTAGTCGTGTGGAGTGTCAGCTTCGGCCTTGGCGGAGGTAAAAACAGGCAAAACTTGAATCTCCACACGACTAAAAGTCGGTGGTATCTACGGAACTGAGCCATGTCGCCATTAGGTTCAAATTGATAGACCACACGGCTGAAGCCGGTGGTATCAGAGTTTTCACACAGCCTCTACCGCTTCAGGTTCTGTATTCGTGTTGGCAATTGGTCGTTGATTTGCCATTACGCTTGTACCCGGTCGCTACGGGTTTTGGTCATGGAGCAGGAAACCGCGGGGCTGGTAAGCAGTGGGCAGAAAGCATTGAGCATTCAGCCAAAGCTCCATGGGAGCCGAATGTTTATAGTAACCGAAGCCCAATTTTTATTCTCTTCGCTCCGTTAGGAGCGACACATTTCGCTCCTAACGGAGCTATTCTATTCTTTCCAATCTTGAGCTATAAACATTGCGCGCCTAATGGCGCTAGGCATTTTCCTGGTCTGGGTAATCTCTGGAGAGATTCATGCGAAGGGTCAGAATGAGTAAAGCCAAAGTAACTTCTCAATTCGCGTTTGTCGTATTTATCGCGCTGGGCAGTTTGTTGTTCGGTCCCGCGAGTTTTCCCTCGTTAGCTCAGGGCCAGTTAGCTCAGGGCCCGCCGGCAGCTCGAACCCAAACTCAGATTGAAAAGCCGGGAACAGTTGCGGTCAAGCCGGCCTCCCCAGCACCATACGTGCCGCCTGCGTGCGTGGGCAAGCCCAACACCACAATGTCAGCGGCGACGATGCTGGCGCAGACTATGGCGACTCTTTCGGGGGTTAAGGCCAACCCGCCCATCACCCAGAGTAATCAACTGAAGGTATTCAACGCGCTGGCAAGCGTCATCGATGAGTTTTATCTGTATCCCGACTTCAAGGGTCTCGACTGGCCCAGCATAGTAGCTGAATTCCGCGGCAAGGTAGAGCGTGGTCTGAATACGGAAGATTTCTACGCCGAGATGGAGCATTTCATTCGCCGACTGGGTGACAAGCATTCCTCCTTTGAATCGCCGGCCAAAGTCTCAGCAATGAAAGCAGTGCTCGCGGGCGAAAACAATTACGTTGGTACAGGCGCACTGTATCTGCCCCTGCTGGGAAAAAAGCGTGTCACAATTCTTGCGGTGATTCCCGAATCGCCGGCAGAGCATAGCGGGTTGCGGCAGCACGACAGCGTGCTGGAGGTCGATGGCCTCCCGTTGGTAGAGAATGAAAAGGTCTACCCACACACGCGTGGACCAGAATGTTCCGCGGCAACTCTCACTGTAAAATCGCCCGGGAAAGGGCCGCGCAACGTCACAGTAGTACGTGCCCGCGTGACGAGCCCAATGCCGGTATATGCTAGGCTGGTTCCCAGCGCCGACGGCCGGCGCGTCGGCTATATCTTTCTGCCGACGTTTTTGGATCTCACGATCCCGGGCCAGGTTAAAAAGGCGCTTGAGGATTTTGGTCCACTTGATGGATTGGTCCTCGATAATCGGATGAACGGCGGCGGATCGAGCCAGGTTCTAATTCCGCTGCTGGGCTATTTCACATCCGGCACGCTCGGCCACTTCGTTAGCCGCACAACACGGCGACCTTTCGAGATCGTTGCTGCGCCTATCAACAACTCGCAGAAGGTGCCGCTGGTGATTCTGGTTAGCAAAAACACGGTCAGTTACGGCGAGGTCTTTGCCGGCGCATTGCGAGACATTGGCCGCGCCAAAGTCGTGGGCCAAACTACCGCCGGCCGCGTTGAGACACTACACGGTTACACCTTCGCAGACGGCTCGAAGGCCTGGATCGCCAAAGAACGCTTCGATCCGATAAATTCCCACACCGACTGGCAAGCAGGTGGCGTCTGGCCTGATGTCGAAGCCCATGAGGAATGGGACGAGTTCACTTTTGAAAACGATCCGGCGCTGGTAGTGGCGCTGAAACTGCTGCCGCGGCAATAGCGGATAAGCCTGCGTCAGCCAGTAGGCAGTGAGCAGTGGGCAGTGGGCAGTGGGCAGGGGGTTGGGCAGTAGGCAGTGAGCAGTGAGCAGTGGGGCAAGTGAGCAGTGAGCAGTGAGCAGTGAGCAGCAGCATTTAGGAGGTGGGTAGCATGAAAAGTAATGTTATTGAAATTGCTCCAGACCTTTACCGGATTTCGACGTTTCATCCTGATTACGGCATTCAATTCAATCAGTTTCTGATCAAGGATGAAGAGCCGTTCATCATGCACACCGGCTTCAAGAAGATGTTTCCCATTACGCTTGAAGCGGTGTCTTCGGTTATTGATCCAGCGAAGTTGCGTTGGATTGGATTCAGCCATTTCGAGTCGGACGAATGTGGCGCCTTGAACGAATGGTTGAACATCGCGCCCAACGCGCAAGCCGTTTGCAGTTTCGTGGGCACGATGGTTATGGTGAATGATTTCGCCGACCGGCCGGCGCGCCCGCTCAACGATGGTGAGGTGCTCGAAATTGGCCGGCATCGCCTGCGATTTCTAGCAACCCCACACGTGCCACACTGCTGGGATGCGGGTCTCTTCTTCGAGGAGAACGAGAAGACGCTTCTCTGCTCCGACCTCTTTTTCCAACCGGGAGATCCCGAGCCGCTGACGGAATCAGATGTGGTGGAGCGTGCGAAGGCGGCAATCATTGAAGGTCTGTCGACACCGCTAGCTAACGATATGCCTTACACGCCCTACACCGATAGCACTCTGCGCAGACTGGCTGACCTGGAGCCACAAACGCTCGCCGTAATGCACGGATCTTCGTTCCGAGGCGATGGCCGCGCGGCGATTCTCGAACTGGCGGGAGTAATTAAGGATGCAATAGGACACTGACCGTCCAAACAAGAAACCATTTTCCATAATTTTCCATTTCTCATTGGACATTGATTTGACATTTGTCGTTCGTTTTTTAGATCTACCCTGAAACATATGACCCCCGAGAATGATCAACAGAACGCGACGATGCGGCTCGCTCACGTTTTGTTCATGGACATCGTCAGTTACTCCGTCCTGCCCACCGATCAGCAGTCCAAAACACTGCAGACGCTGCAGGAGATTGTACGCGGCACGGCGGAAGTCACGCGGGCGCAGGCTGCCAATCAATTAATCTCGCTGGCTACAGGCGACGGCATGGCGCTCGTCTTCTTCAACGATCCAATGGCGCCGGTGCAATGTGCCCTCGAAATCAGCAAGGCGCTCAAGGGCCACCCGGAGATCAGGTTGCGCATGGGCGTCCACAGCGGACCGGTAAATGAGATCGTCGATGTCAACGAGCGCGCGAACGTGGCCGGCTCCGGCATCAACATGGCCCAGCGCGTGATGGACAGCGGCGATGCCGGTCACATCCTGCTCTCGCGGCGCGTTGCGGAAGACCTGGGTCAGTACAGCAGTTGGCAACCCTTTCTTCACGACCTCAAGGAAGTTGAAGTCAAACATGGCGTGAGCGTTCACGTCTTCAATCTTTATACGGGCGAAGTGGGCAACGCCGCGATGCCGCAGAAGGTCAGAGAAAGAAAACAGAAAAGTGTTGCGCGACCGGTAATTGCTGTCGCCGCGCTGGCGATAGTTCTGGGCGGAGTGGGCTTCTTCGCGCTCAGGCGTGGCAATGGAGATATTGGCAATTCGCCGGCAGCGAAGCCGCTGCGACCGGAGTCGGAGTTCACGGCGCTGCTAGAAAAGAAGACGGTCGCCTGGGCGGAAGGAGCGTTTGCAGCGCAGATTGCGAATGGCGGACTGAAGTCGGTTACAGCCGGGGCCGATACAACTACGCAGGTGTGGACCACGGCGCAGGCCATTACGGGAGTGCTCGCGACACAGAGAAGTCTGGATAGCTATGTGCCGCAGATCAAAGCTGCTTTTGACTTCATGGAAAAACTGCGGCGCAATAAACCCAGCGAAGGTTGGAATTATTACGGGAATGCAAACCCCTATACGGTTACTGAAGTCAACAGTTGGGTGACCCTGGCGCACATCAAGTCGCTGGACTCGACGACCCGAATTTGGACAGACGACGAACGCCACGACATATTGAATCGCATCACGCGCGATCTGGCAGAGCTAGCGCGCAGACAGGATGCGGGCGGTGGCTGGCGACCAATTGCTAAAGCCAGTCCGGACTTCGTCAGGACCTACTCAACCGTCGTTGCTTTATGGACGCTCGCGGAGGCGGCGAAGTCGCCGCCGGTGCGTGAACGAGTTGGCCCCCAATACGACGAGGCCATGCGACGCGGCGTCAATTGGCTTTTGCAGAATTACAAAGAAGGACAGGGCTGGGTGCCGAATCCTCAACGCACCGGGCAAAAGGATCGTTTCGATGGACTGACGGCGCAGGTCCTGTTTGTCTTGTCTCGCGCCGAAACGATTCCTGACCTCGCTTACCTGAAGAATGTTCAAACTTACAGAACTGCCAGGAAGGATTTCATCAACAATAAAGAGCTGGCGACGAAATCGATTGAAACAGATAACAGCAGTATTCCAGACTCGGATGTTCATTTCGTTGGCAGTGAGTTCATGGGCGAAGGATCGACGTTTCTGTGGTTTCCCTGGTCGCTCCTGGAATTGACGCAACTCTCACTGGACAAGGGATTGTCTGAAGAGGAACGCGGGGCCGCCGCGGAACTACGCTTGGAAATACTGAACACCAACGCCGGACGCCTCGAGCAGTATGTAGAAACAACAAACCTGACATACCTACTCGCGGAGAATCTGTTTTGTGTGACTTCTTATCTGAACGCGACGCGTTAGAATTAGCCGCAGATGAGCGCGGATAAGCGGGGGATCAAAGAGGCACTTACTGGTGGGGGTTGAAACTCGAATGGCAAAGGCGCACTCTGAGACAGCGTCCGCCAGTCGCCTTGATCCATGCTGGTCCCTGTAAAGTTGCGAACGGCGTCGGCGTCAGCTAGTTCAATCTCTCCCACAAATTTGTCGCACCCCCCAATTCGTGGCTTGACAGTTAAAGCCTTGACCCTTATAGTTTCCCGTTTCGGACCCACAGTCTGAAGTGAACAGTGCAACGTCTGGTTGGTTCTGTCGGTGTGGAGGCGTTGCCCGGCTGTTATTTTGAGCAGTCGTTTTGACAAGTATTGTGGCGTAAATTGCATGCGTCGCGACCGGCTCCAGCCAGTTGCTCCAGCGCGTGCGCGCTTGAATGGGTCAAACGCCCTTTCATCCTAAATGCGACGCCACAGAAAAGTTTCGGCTCAAGGGAAGCCATCATCCACACCCGCCTGAAAGCGAACTCAGAACATCCCTGCGTCTAAATCTTGTTAACAGGGCAGTCGCCTGCGCTGACTGCCGGACGAAGCGAATTCCCGAGCTGGGCCCGCAGGTTCCGGAAAGAGGCTGGCAGCGCCCTTTTGCGCTCTCGAATAGGGTGCGTCAGGCTAAAAGAGGAAACAGCAGTGCCCACGATAAATCAACTTGTTCGCAAAGGGCGTCAGAGGGTGAAGTACAAAACGGCCAGCCCGGCGCTACAGAGTTCGCCCCAGAAGCGCGGCGTTTGCACGCGTGTGTATACGCAGACTCCGAAGAAACCCAACTCAGCTCTGCGCAAAGTCGCACGCGTGCGCCTGACGAACGGGATCGAGGTGACCACCTACATTCCGGGCGTGGGACACAATCTGCAGGAGCACTCCATTGTCTTGATACGGGGCGGGCGCGTGAAAGACTTGCCGGGCGTTCGCTATCACGTGATTCGTGGAACGCTTGATTCCGTTGGAGTAGCGGATCGCAAGCAGGGTCGTTCGAAATACGGCGCCAAGCGACCAAAAGCTGGGGCCGGAGCTAAATAGCTTGGAAAGGTGCCGGGTGCCAGGTGCCGGGTGCCAGAAAATAAGGCGAAAACAAAGAAGTGCCGGAACAGAAGATGTAACTGACACCCGACACCCGACACCTAAAAATTATGCCAAGAAGAAGAGTTGCTGAGAGGCGAGAAGTACTTCCGGATCCGATCTACAACAGTCCGCTAGTGACGAAGTTCATTAGCGGTGTCATGTGGGGTGGGAAGAAGTCAGTTGCTGAAGGCATTTTTTATGATGCCATGCGCCAGGTGGGTGATAAGACGGGGGAAGAGCCTCTCAAGGTGTTCAAACGCGCGATTGATAATGTGAAACCGACTGTCGAGGTCAAGTCGCGCCGGGTTGGCGGTTCCACTTATCAGGTGCCTATTGAGGTCCACCAGGAGCGTCGCGGGGCGCTGGCGATTCGTTGGATTGTCTCT
>CAZVHN010000648.1:0-8420 GCA_964626895.1 uncultured Chloracidobacterium sp.
GTGTCGTTCGTGTGACTACGTAAATCGCTGCTTTTGTCCTTCTTGTTTTGGCCTCGAACGGATTTTGTCAGCGTACGTTAGAGACAGGGCGGTCGACAGTCCCACGCAGGCTCAGGGCGATCAGCGGCACGATCCGGCGAGGTACGGCGATCGATTCTTTGATATGCCGAGCGTGTGTGAAATGGCCGGCGACGTAAAGACCCGGGATGTTGGTTTCAAACGTTTCGGGGTCATAGACGGGAACTTCGGTTAGCTTACCAGGCGCAGTCTTCACTCCCAGCTTCTTCAGCAGGCTGAGGTCGGCGTCACTGCCAATCAGAACGAAGACCACGTCATTTGCAATAGTCAGCGTTTCCTCGTCGTCGGTAACCAGAGTAACTTCTCGCTCGGTAATTTCGACGATCTGTTTGTAGAGAATAACGTGCAGCCGCCCGGCGGCGATTTCGTGTTCAAGGGGACCGCGCACCCAATGTTTCATCGCCCCGGCCTTGGGGTCGCGGTTCTCCCAGTCCTCGCGCCAGATCGCCAGAGTAGTCCGCGCTCCTTCTGCGGAAAGAAACAGCGCCGCTTCCGCTGCGCTGTTGCCGCCTCCCACAACCAGCGCATCCTTGCGGACATAAGGATAGGGTTCAACAAACGTTTGATGGACCTTGGGGAGGTCTTCGCCGGGAATGTTAAGCCGGCGGGGATGGGCCATCGCGCCTATCGCAAACAACACGCGACTGGCTTTGTATTCGCCACGGGTGGTACGAACGAGAAAACCTCCAGGCTTCAGTCGGGCGATGTCGGTCACTTCCTCATCGGTGTTGATTCGAATGTCCTGATCCAGCACGAAATGAATGTAGTGAGAGAGAAGCTCTTCGCGAGTGGGCTTCTCACGCACCGGCTTCAAGGTTCCCTCGCGCATTTCGAGTTCATTAACGGTGGAGAAAAGTGTTCTACCAACCGGGTACTGACGGATCGTATCGGCGATCGTTCCTTTCTCAATTACGAGATAACTCAATCCTTCGCGTGCCGCAGCATCCGCGGCAGAAAGTCCCGCGGGTCCGGCGCCAACAATAACCAGGTCGAAGTCTTCGTTCATTTAGTAAGATTGACCAAGCTCCAATGTCCAATGTCCAACGTCTGACATCAGTCATTCAGTTCGCAGGAGAAGCCTATAGTTCAGAGTTCATCAAGCTTTTTAGCTTGTTCTTTTCCAACATCAGCAAGCTAAAGCTTGATGAACTCTAAACTTCTTGAACTACGATACGTTGGAGGTTGGACTCGTTCATAGCAAGAGCTCACCTCGAATAATCAAAACCGAAGTTCCGCCCACGCGGACCTCTTCCACCACACCAGTTCCCCCTCTGACTTCCAGACGAATCCGGCTGGGTCGATTGACCCAGTCGCCTTGTTCGAGCACGAACTTGAAGACACCATCGACTGGTTCAACTCCGGAGGCGCCGTAATGGACCAGGTAAGCTCCCAGGGCGCCGGCGGCGCTGCCCGTGGCCGGGTCTTCCGGAATGTTGTCATCAGGAGCAAACATGCGAAGGTGCCCGCGCGCCGAGCCTACCTCGATGGTTTCGCGGGTGAACGGGCAGCAACCCGTGGTCTCCAGGCTGGTGTAAATCTCCGTAAGCAAAGCCGCGTTGACTCGACAACTCCTCAGGTCCGCCAAAGCGCGAATTGGGACCGCCAGGAATGGCAAGCCGGTCGAAATAACTTGAATCGGTAGACTCTCATCCAGATCCTCCCGGGCCAGGCCTAAGGCTCGCGCGATGTCTGCTTGTTCGTGGGAGTCTTCGATTACGGTGCCCAGGGCCGGTTTACCCTGAGTCATTACCACCTGAACGGGTTGTCCATCTTTGAATTCAATATCTACTGGAAGAACGCCGATGCCAATCTCATGCAGGATGCGAGTCCAACCTGTTCCTGTCTCAGGCAAGGGCACCACACCTTCGCGCGCCAGCGCGTTCCATGTGCCGACTACCGGATGTCCCGCGAAGGGAATCTCGCGCATGGGCGTGAAGATGCGCAAACGACGCAGGACTGAAGGCTTCTGAGCTTCAGCATCGTTAGTGGCACTCTTGTTCTTCAATTCAGCCTGATCCGGAGCGGGCGCGGCGTTATCGGGTTTGAGTACGAACACTGTTTCGGAGAGGTTCATCTCGCGGGCAATCTGCTGCATCTGCCGGCTCGAGATTCCTTCAGCTTCCGGAAACACCGCCAGCGGATTGCCGCAAAGCGGGACGTCGGTGAACACATCGAGTTGAATAAATTGATACCGACCCACGACTACAGCCTTTCTTAAGACGAGTGAGCATCATCTTGCAGACAGGCCAGAGGGTCAAGCGGACCGCAGTGCAGTTTGAAGTGTGGGACGAACAGTCATGAGCCACGCGCAAGATGCGCCTGCCACAATCAAACGGAATCAGTACCCGCAACCGGCTCTCTGGATATTGGTTCTGATGCTTCTTCCTCGCTGTAGGGTTTTTCAACTCCGGGAGGAGCAAGTTTCCAAAGGGTGAAGATGCCGGCCAGAGCGACGAGCAGAGGGAAAAACTTCCGCACGGGGTTCCAAACGCCAATCGGCACGTTCGAAGCAAACCAGTGGTCGAGGTCACGCAAGTGCTGGCCAATCCAAGCCAGAGGCGTCAGGTTAGCAATGCGCCAGTCGAAGAAGGTTCCGGCCAGCTTGAGACCGCCTACCAGCGCGAGAAGCGCAACGATGGCGCATAGCAGAGAAATGACAAACTTCCAAATACGTCTCTTGCCCCGCATTAGATCTCCCAACCACCAGGCAACGATATTGACCCCGGCAGTGATACCTAAAGCAGTCCAGCCAAACTGTGAGACCTCGGGCTTGGCAAGAATCGTGGCGCCAACGATTAAGAAAACCTCAAAGACATAGAGCACTTTGAGCCAGTGACGGAACAGCAAATTGCGCATGCTGCGGGGCACAGAGACTTCGACGAGAGACCAGAAGACCTGGCCTAGTCTGGCCACCCAGATAACGTAGCGATCGCTCATGTTACGCTCGCGAGAGAGTACGGCGAGTATCTTTCCGACGACCGTCGTCGCGCGTGCCGCTGCGGCGAGCGTCAATTCAGCATTGGGACCGCGACGCCGGTCGTAAGTGTTCCAGTAGTAGTTCCGGAGTTTTTTTGCGTCTATGAGCTTATCCAGTTCTTCATTCGCGGCATTCCGCTTGAGTCTTCTGACAAACTCGTCCATTAGTTCAAGTCCGTCGCGACGGGCATCGACTCGCATCAGCAATTCGGAGAGTAGCTCGTGCAATTCCTCCTCTCCCATATCCCTGATGACCTCGCAAACTATGGCGCCCTGAGCTTCCCCGATTAGTTGCCTCCTCTGCGGGTGCTCGGGAGGCAGCAGGCTCGAGATAATACGTTCTGCACCGTCGAGCCTGCCCCAAAGGATGTAATTTTCCCTCCATCGTTCTTCCAGGAAGGCGCCGAAGTTACCCAACGCCGTGCCGGCAAGCTTTTTGCACTGCTGACGTCGTTCGTCAATCAAAGCGGTAGCGTCCCCCGGGCTGATGCGAAAAACCTCAACCGGAGCGGCTTCGCCAACTTCAGTGTCATAAAGGATGGGGAAGATGATCATGTCGTAGTCATCAAAGTTCTGGTAATAGTGGCGCAAGACCTCACGGGCGGCCGCCCGCGATCCGTTGGGAGGGACTTCTTTGAGCAGCGTCAAGCAGGCTTGCTCCGACTGCTCCATGTCTTCCTTCATTTCCCGCTCAATCTGATCTGCCAGGTCATGAAGCAGGGCACCTATATCCGGGTGATCCTCGAGGAACTTTTGTGCACGATTGACCGCTTTCTTGTCGGCACTCTCGCCCGCGTCGAGAGGTGAGTTTTGGCCGTCAAGTTCTCTACCCAGAAAGTACTGCAGTACGGGATCGGCGCCGCGAGGAAGGTTCCCCTCCTGAATTCTGGTGGTTCGTTCGCGAATAACTTCAAAGAGTGTCTGTGTTTTCTTATATACGGGGCTCGGCGGCGCCACCTGGGGGGCGAAAGCTTCCTTAGCCACGAGCGCCGGCGAATATCTTGATCGCAGGCGGCGCGCGAGTTTGCGAAGCGAGTCGCATCTTGCCTTAAGTTGGGGTTTGAGCGCTTTCAACTCATCTTTGAAATAGTCCTTTTCCTGGTTGGCCGAGCTCGCGGACTTTGCGAACGATGGCGCATGCTGCCACACAATCTTGAGCGTATCGTCATCCAACCTGTAGAACTGATCCACTTTTCTCAATAAAAAGTTGAGGCGCCGCAGACGGTAAGAGAGAGCGAAGCTATTAAGAAAGGCATTCTTTGTGGGTTTGTTTGGATCGTCCTCATGGTGTTCCGTATAACGATTCACTCGCCAGCCGCGGACGAGATTGCGAATCACCAGGAAGTAGTCCGACTCTTCGTCGAGTCCGCCCACGCGAGCGACCAACTTAGCTAATTCATCGGTAACCGCGGAAATCTGCAGCCGGTGATATGCGAGATAGGCCCGACCTTTCCGGTGAATCATGTCGGTCAGATCCAGCGTCGCCCACTCCGCATCCGTCAATACCTTCTTGGACCACAGCGGGGGTGGTTCCGTTGCGTGAGAAGAGGGAGGGTCCGGCCTGGTGTTCTCCTGCTTACTAAGGCCAGCCCTAATTTCATCCCGTTCGACGCCTTCGATGACGGTATTCACACGGCGGATGAGACGGTTTCGGTCGACCACTCTCTGCAAATCCTCACGAATGGTTTCGTAGCGAGGCAGAGTCAAGAGGGCATACATCACGTTCTCGATGGCGTTTGGCTTGCGCTCGATCTCAATCGTTTCCTCTGGATGCTGCGGGGATGGCTCGATGTAGAGCAACTTCCGCGTCACCGGCACATCCGCCTGCCGGCGCGCCAGAGTTTCAATCGCAAACGAGAACGGTTTGTTGTCTAAATAGCCCCCATCACCAAAGGCCCGCTTCGGGTAAGGAACTGTCTTAATGGCCTTGGCGCCGCCATAGCTGCGGAAAAATGGTTCCCAGAGATCGCTGCCTGAACGAGACGATGGATTGTTGCCATAGACCGAATATCGTTCCAGCACTGCATCGGCGTCGAAGAGACGCATGGGTTCAAAGGCGAACGGAAAAGCGGAGGTACAGCGGGCAGCGTAAGCCAGGAAGGGATTGTGCTTCTCTGAAAAATCGTTTCTCGTCACAGTCCCGTCTTCCTGCTCGTAGACAAAGCGAAAAACGTTGCGATGACGACGCTCGTAAACCACGTCGTCCGCCAGACGGATCGGTAAGGTAACCCCCTGAAGGTCCGTGGCCGTCACATAAAGATCGAGGTCTTTCACTAGAGACTTGCCGGCTGCTTTGGAGTTGCTCGCTGTTTGACGGTCGCTCATCCCGTCAAAGGCTTTAAGGAGCTCAAAATACATTCGTTGGCTGTTAAGCAGAGAAGCTGGAGGATCCTGTAGAGAGAGCGGAGAATCGACCGACAACTTGTCGTTTATCAGCTTTTCGATCGCGCCTTCTTGTACCCAAAGTTGGCGCAGTCTATCCATGTTCTGACCGTTGGCGAGGGCCTTCGCCAGAAATACCCCGTTTATGCCGCCGGCGGAGGTGCCGGAGATGATGTCTATAACGAATCCCATGGGCACGTCCGCATTGCTCACCAGCTTTTCCTGGGGACTATTCTCGCCTGCGAGCAGATAGCTAAGCTTCCGATAGACTCGCTCTGAGCCGCTCAACTCCTCATACTTCAGAGCCGAGCCATTCTCGCCGGCGGGCGCCGTTGCGCGGACCATTTTCAACAATTCCTGAGCCACGCCATTGATGTAGATCGCCAGTGATACGCCGCCATACATGACAACCGCGAAACGCACTTCTTGTGTGTAAGCGGCGTTTGGTGGTGAAGAAGAATTCGACATGAGATCCTCCGCGAGAAGAACCAAGGGTCCAGGAGCTCGACGGGTGCGTTGAGAAGTGGACGCGAGGAATGCTGATGAACCAAACTACGATGTTCCCGGCGTTCAAAGGAGTCTGACGAGAACGTGCGCACAATATTGGCATTGACCCTGCAATGTCAATAGGCTCCCACCACCGCGGTCCAAAGCCTGAAATGTTTTGCCCTCCTCGCCCATTACCAGTGGACGGAGAAACTTTGGGCAAGGTCGCACTAAGCCAGAAATTGCGCGCGATCTGAGTAGCGCAACCGCAAAAATGAGAACCTGGGGACGATAGTGGGTTGATTTGAAATGTGGCACGGGCGTCTCGCCCGTGGATCACGCAAGATGCCCCACACCTCAAACTGATCTGACCTACTACCGTAAGGATGGCGTCGGGGATATTAGATTGTTAGTCGTATCCCGACGCCCTAAGGATGATCTTCTAAGGATGATCTTCTGTTTTTAAGGATGATCTTCTTGACAGGTTCCTTGCGCTTCGATATAAGACGCCTGTCCTCGCTAGATTCAATAGAACACGCAACACACTTTTCTTTAACTCGCGGTTTGGCGACTCTCATTTTTGATCGGCTGCGATTGCCCCTTTCCCACTTGGGAGGTTCCCTAAGATGCACTTCAAGAGTTCTTGTTGATGCCCTCAGCATCGCTGGCTTCTGCTCGTTGTCGCTTTTAAAGCCTCGGCTTGCATTTCGCCCTGATTCCCTGAATCCATAGGAGTCTTCCTCATGTTCAACTTAGCCATCCTTGATGTAGCGATCGGAATGATCTTCGTTTATCTCTTGCTCAGCCTCATGTGTTCGGCCGCCAACGAGATTATCGAACTCGCGCTTAAAAAGCGCGCTGTTGATCTTGAGCGCGGCATTCGCGAGCTTCTCGCGCCGGGCAGCAGATCAGGTACAGACGATGTAGTGCAAAAGCTCTACAACCACCCGCTCGTGAACAGCCTGTTCGGAGGCAAGTACGAGAAATCAAGAATAGCGAGCACCATCAAGCGGAAAATAATGCGAACAGCGTTGCCTTCGTATATCCCGTCACGGACCTTTGCCCTTGCCTTGATGGATCTCGTTTTGCCGGGCGCAACCGCTCCGCCTGCCGGCGCTGGTCCAGCGGGCGCGGTGGCGGCCCCACCGGCAACGCCATCTGGCGCTGCTGGAGCGACACCCCCACCAGCCAACTTCGAGGTCAAACTCGCTGCGCCTCCTTCGCCTCCACCACCAATTACCGATCCCAATAATCCTTTGGCCCGATTACGGAGCGCTGTTGGTGCAAATGATCTTCTTACTCAGCACGCAAAAAATGCTTTGACACCTCTCATTGATGCCGCCGGAAGTGATGTTGCGAAAGCACGTGAGAACATAGAAGGCTGGTACGACGCTTCTATGGACCGCGTCTCAAGTTGGTACAAACGTCGGACACAGATCGCTATTCTAATTCTCGGGTTATTTGTCGCGATTGCAGTCAATGCTGACACTATTATGATTGCCAAGCGCCTGTCGACGGACAGAGCTTTGCGGGAACATGTGGTCGCTGCTGCTCAGGAACATCTTCGGAAGCGTAATGAGGCGTCTCCGACGGAACCGAAAGACTCGAAGCCGACTTCGTCGCCCACGCCACCGGCGGGAGCGGTAACAAAAGCAGCGGTAACTCAGCCGTCCAAACCGCTTTCAAGTCCGACAGCAGGATCATCTCCCTCAAATACAGCGCCCTCCCCAGAATCGACAGCGTCAGGTTCAGAGGCTGCCGGGCAGTCGCCGGAGCCCGTCCCTAATCTGCGCCTTGAGTGCGCAAAAAACCCAAAGGCTATTGAGGTCGCGTATGAGAAAAATCTGCGCGAGAAGTTTCCGGAGTGTGCAAAGGACAGAATTTCGCCTGAATGCAAAGCCAAGGAGACTCCGGATTGTTCGAAGGATCCAAAATCTGCCGGCTGCTTATTTGAGCAATGTCTTGTGGCGACGGTTCCAGCTTGTGCCACGGACCGAAAGTCAGCCGAGTGTAAAACTGAAGAGAAGATTTTACGGATTCCGGAGTGTGCGAAGAATCGGAACTCGCCGGAGTGCAGATACCAGGAAAATCTGGCACAGCTGCAGGGTCTTGGTTTGCCGATTGGGTGGGAGTCGCCGGGTGATGAATGGCCTGGACGGAATCCCGGTGCCTGGATGTCGCGAATTCAAACTCATCTCCTGGGTTGGCTTCTTACGGCGCTTGCTATCTCCCTCGGCGCGCCATTCTGGTTTGACCTGCTGAACAAGTTCATCGTGATTCGCTCCGCCGTCAAACCGCACGAGAAGAGTCCGGAAGAAGGACCGAAGGACTAAGGTAATCAAAATCGTTTCGACTAAAAACAACTTAGGGGGAACCAAGATGCAGATTAGAAACAACAATGATCTTGACCTGGCGGGAGATGACCAGGAGCAAATCACGGTTAGGGTCGTATCGAGAAAGCCGGGGGATACCGTTGCTTACGCTCTGGATGGAGTCAA
>CAZVHN010000649.1:0-2676 GCA_964626895.1 uncultured Chloracidobacterium sp.
TCGCGTGACAACGGGAAGCGCTTCGTCCGCGCCGATGGCGCTCGAAAGAACATTTCTGAATGGAGAAAGAAGCGCCTTGCCCAGCTTCGCCCCAAAGATTCGCGTTGAGGTTTACGTCCCGATTCGCTACGAGCCCGCCTATCAAGATACGCTGTCCTGGCTCATCGAAGAATTCACCGAATTGCGCGGAGGCTGCACCGTCAAGGAGAATGTCGGTGGGTACTATCTTTCCCAAAGCAATAAAGTCATAGACGATCGCGTGAGCGTGGTCTGAGAGCGTTTTCCGATGAACTGGGATAAGCAGTCCGAGCGAACGGACGTGCTCAACTACTGCGCGACGTTACAAAACTTCCTGCTCGAGAATCTTTGGGAAGAAGAGATTCTGATCGGCGCTTATCCCGTTTCACACGTGCTGCTGCAATGAGAGTCGCGAGCGGGGCAGTAGCCCGACCGTCCGGGAGGGCGTATCGTCACACCCGACACTCGATGACGATGACGCGTCAACGGGATGATCAGTGATCACGCAAGGTGCGACGCCCTTGGCGGGATCGGCTACTTCTAATCTCGGGATTTCGGTACCATGGGTCAGTGAATTCGAGGATATCGCGCCATTGTTAACTCAAGTAGAGTGCTGACTGACTGAATACCGATTTGGGAAAATCGGATCACGATATGCCTAATGTTACTCGCCAAGATATCTTCGCCCAAGCCGCTCGCAAATTAAGACAGGATTTCGAGGAGCAAGCAATGCGAGGATGAGTTGGCCGTTGTCAACATAGCTATAGGCGCGGGGCACGCTGGGGTACGTGCGATGTGCGGCACGTCCGGCGGAGGATTTGCTTTGATGACCGAGGCGATCGGACAAGCAGGAATGATCGAAGCGCCGGTAGTGATTATCGAAGTTCAGCGAGGCGGGCCATCTACCGGTATCCCTACCAAAACGGAGCAAGCTGATCTCAATCAGGTTTTCGGCGCGTCTCAGGGCGATTACCCTCGAGTTATCATTGCGCCAACCGATACAACCGACTGTTACTACTCGGCGGTCGAGGCACACAATCTTGCGGAGAAGTATCAGCTCCCGGTCACAATCATTTCCGACTTGCTGCTCTCAGAGCATCCGGAGACCATCGAGGCTGATGCTTTACGCCACGATGTGCCGATCGAGCGTGGTGAAATCGTTTCCGATTGGTCTCCGGAGAAAGGGCAGTTCAAGCGATACGCATTCACTCGCTCGGGAGTCTCGCCACGCGCGTTACCAGGCACGGAGGGAGCGATGTACGTGGCAGCAACCGACGATCATGACGAAGAAGGTGTTGTGATCAGCGATGTCTTCACAAACCCACCTGTGCGGCGCAAGATTCAAGAGAAGCGCATGCGTAAGCTTGACAAGGTCTTGCAAGAACTGGCTCCACCCAGCCTGGAAGGCCCACCCGATGCTGAGCAGGAAGGAACGGGAACGGCTCAAGATTTTTGCCAGAGGGAAGCGCGGCGAGTTGAAGCTGAAGGAGGCGGCAGAAATCAGCCGTCTGGGGTACCGGCAGTGTCGCCGGCTGTACAAGAGATATCAGGAGGCCAGCGACCGTGGTCTGGTGCCTCTGAGTCGTGGGCGGCCGTCCAATCGGGGGTACAAGCCAGCAGTCAAGCAAGCGGCGCTGGGGCGGTGCCAGGAGCGCTATCCGGACTTTGGACCGACGCTGCCGGCGGAGCCCGGCCTGAAAGACCGGGCTAAGCTCACAGGCTGCTGACGTGGCCTTATCGTCGCTGGCGCGACGCGATGAGGGTCTCCCTTCCCACTCTTGCGCGTGCCTGCTGCATTGCAGTTATGCCGCTGCCATGCGGGTTGATTGGTTGGCGACCAACTGCCAGCGTCCCTGCCGCTTCACATACACTCTCGTATAGCGATATTGACCACTAATATCTTGGCCTTTGTCTTGACCTTTCACGGTCGCGCGACCAATCACCACGGCCGTATTTCCATAGAGCCGCACTTTGATATCGTCAAAACTGACAGACTCATACTTCAGCTCGCCAGACTTAAAGTTTGCAATCAACTCCGCTTTGGTTCTGACGACGCCATCTTGGTTGGTAAAAGTGTAGTCATCACCTACCAGGCGTCGATACGTGACTGTGTCACTCTTCTCTACGGAAGCGGCAAGCTCATGTTCCATCTGCATCACTGCTCGCTCGGCGCTGCCGCTCTGATGCATTTGCTGGACTGCTTTCTTGTCTTTCATCTGACCAAAAGCAAGAGATGATGTTGCTGCTGCTAACGCAGCGATTAGTAGGATACGTTTCATTGAAGACTCCTTTCGTCAGAAAAGGGAAAGGCTCACGTTGATAGAATCAAGGTGAGCAGTTATGCGAGGGGTGTCCGCCTGGGTGCGGCGCGCATGTGCAGCCGCGAGAGCCGAAGCGATCTGGATGCCGATGTCCAGGACTTCGGGCAATTCCATTGGGCCGCGGCTGATGCGCTGGCGCAACGACTCGCCCTCAATAAACTCGGTCGCAATGAAGTGCGCGCCGTCTGCCTCGCCGATTTCGTAAATCGTAAGGATGTTCGGATGAGTAAGCGCCGAAGCCGCACGCGCTTCTCGTTCAAAGCGTAGCAAGCTTTCGGGGTTGTCTGTCAGATCTGGAGGGAGGACTTTGAGCGCCACCTGGCGACCGAGGCTTGTG
>CAZVHN010000650.1:0-2365 GCA_964626895.1 uncultured Chloracidobacterium sp.
GAGCGATTGTTCCGAACGGCCCTGGAGTTTCGGAAGTACCAGGCGGCGATGTTCTGTCTTGTTGTAGGGTATACACCCCGCAACTCATCCTTGAGCATGGCTAAATAGTCGGCAACGGCAGCCTTTATCTCTGTCGGACTCCAAGCCGTTCGCTGATCGCGAAGTCGGTACCGTGCTGAGCCATCCGTCGCTCGTTCAACGTCGCCGCTCTTCACGTGGGGCCCGAGGACGTTCCGCACGTTGCGCTGCCAGGCTCGCTGCTTGGCGTTGCCGACCTCAGGACGAAGATCGTCGGCGTCAAAGACGAGTCGCCGCGCGACCTGGGAATAGATCTCCTGTAGAGGAATCCAGTCGTCGGGAGTAAGGATCTCCTTTATCGACTGCCATAGCCTTGTGCTGGAAGTGGTCATTCGGATCCGGATCCGGTCACGGCCACCTAATGCTTGGGCTGAGCCGCGGCGCGCGTGAGCACCTGGAGCCGCCTGCGCCAGCCCGTATTAGGTAGCTAGTCGATCAAACAGGAGCTGGCCCGGTTTTAGCACCATTTCGAAGTATCCCCTCGACTTGTTCGGAACACCAGCAAGTAGCGACTGAATGCACTTGTGATTGAGGCAAATGTGAGGCCTTTCGACTTAAGCACGACATCGTTTAGCCGGTTCTGGAGGTCAAGACTCTCGCTAAAACGAAACCCATCCTTGGCATCGTTCTTTGTATCGCGGAATATGACCGAACCGTCCTGGGCAACTGACAACAGGCCTCGACCTACGCTCATGCGGCCGAGGTTTACAGCATGAAAGTCAACTAGCTTTGACACTTCTGTCGATCGCATCTCTTTTAGAATCTTCTTTTGAATGTCTTCAAAGTAGTTCGGCGCGAACAAGATCGTCTCGACATCCGAGTCGATGATCCGGTCGTCACTTCTCAATAACGTAATCAAAATACGACCTACGTGATCTGTCACCGTTGTTGGCAACAGCACGAACAATTCCCGCGCTTCCCCGGCAGCGAGTTGAAAAGGCAGGCGGATCGGAGTGGCAACCGTGGCCGATCCTGGTGTGTAGTCGACGCTGGCCACGAACGGAGTCGGTACGTTCTCGTTTTTCCCGGCGTCCTCACGATACTGGGCGTCAACCACCGATACGCTGCCATTGGATCGATTGTTCACGCGAACGTGATACCACGCCGCGAGTTTCCGGACCAATGGAGCAGACCCTGGTGACCGTTCGACCTGATACGCATGCAGAAACATTTCTCGCATCGGCAGAAGCTCTATCGAGAGGTCCTCGCTGAATTGGTATTTGAATGTGAGTATCGACACCACGCCGGACGCTAACAAGGACACAACTGATACTACAAGAGCCGTCAGAGCAAGTTTATCGCTACGCTTCCACGACATTAGCGTAAGTCTCCCTCCCGGCTAGCTGCCTAACGGCCCGCATCAGTGGCGCGCGGAGACCGCGCCAGCAACGCACGAGGCTGCTGTTCCACCCGTCCACCGCATGCGGTGGTTGGGCACACTTTGATCACCCTAGCGCTCGTTCCCAGTACTAGAGCTTCCACGCATCGTTGTATGCTCTCCCGGCAAGGGTTTGTGTGCGCTGCCGAATTTCCGTTGCTCCCCAACTCGTAGCCGCTTTCATCTCCTCAGGTAAGTTGAACCCGCTGTGAAGCAGGATCTGCTTCTTATCCTTAAACGGCTTGTCTTTCAGCTTGGCGTTCAGCTCGTCAGACACCAACAACAGGTTTCCCAACTGGCCTACGAGAGGTTCGCTGAACTCCCCTTGTCCAATCAGGCTTTGCGAGGCCAGATGCTCGATCGTCATCTGGTCGTAATCGACGGCAATAGGCGAGGGTGTGGTCTGATCTAGTCCCACGAGAATGTATTTCACCAGCTTCCTCTGTCGGGTCACGTTGTCCGTATAGATAATCTCCGGGAACAGCGCCTTCACTTCATCGAGGGATGGGACTCGATCTCGGAGCTTCTGCTTAAGGTCCTTGATGACATCCACTGAGGCCTGCGTGTCTTTGGCCTCATAAAGGCGCCGACCAAGGGCGGCGTACATCCCGGAGATACCCCCAGACGACCTTTGAGAGGTCACGGCGGTAAATAGAAAGTGAAACTTCTCGATGGCGACGATCGCGTCTTCTATATGTTTCTTCTTGAGCTTCCTGGTGACCTTATACTCTCGGAGTAACGAAAGCACACAAGGTGTCTGCTGTTGGACGCGGAAGAGCATCAATGCCGAAAGTGCTTGCTCAATGCGGCCTTCCTCCTTTGCCCACTTCCCATATGCCACTTCATGGATCGCTCGATAGAGGGCCGCGCCTTCAAGGAGGGCGTCCAAGAAACCAGGCGCGTCATTCA
>CAZVHN010000651.1:0-2976 GCA_964626895.1 uncultured Chloracidobacterium sp.
TATTGAACCAGCAAATAAACGCATGGTACACGTCTTCGCATACTATGTCGATTATGAGTTCACAATGCGGAACAGAAGACTTGGCGCCGTTCTGAGGCCGTGAGGCGAACGTTTGACATAGGAAAGGTCAACTGCCGTTGACGCTCAATGTGCTCGGTGACTTCGTGTTGAAATTTCCGCTGGAAGAAACAAGCCACGGGGTCACCGAGTACACGGAGAAAGAATACGGTCGGAAAAGATGTTTTCAATGAGTAAGCTCATGAGGAGGGAAGAATGTTCCTAGTTGAAGAGAAGCAAAACGGGCAGCGCCGCGCGGAGATCTACATGCGACCCGACGGAACTTTCGAGGGACGTATTTATCGGCCTGAAGCGGAAGAGGAATTTGAGATTTGTGGTGTCACGGAAACGCTGCCGCGCGTGGAGACACTAGTTGATGAGGAACTGGGCCTCTGATCGATTGATATCTTGAAGGCACGTCGCCGAGCAGAGGGGCGATCCTTTGACGCGGTAATTATCCAACAAACTGATGAGTTCAATCGCAACAGAAGAGGCGGTTCACGCGACGGTGCGACGTTTCAATGCAGCGCCGACTGAACTCGATCCGGAGCAGGACCTCCCGAAAGGGTTCGTGGACTTTCTGTTGCCGTTGCATAGCGAGCTGACAACGCGTCAACAGGCGTTCATTGCAAAGCGCGCTGAAGTTCTCGCGGCTTCGCACGGCGGCCGAAAGTTAAACTACCTGCCCCCATCCGAGGCTAAAACGGGGAACTGGAAAATTCAGATACCCGCCTGGTGTACGGATCAGCGCAACCAGATGACCGGACCAGCCGACGATGCCGAGCTGGTGGTGAAGATGTTGAATTCAGGCGCGCCTGGCGTGATGCTTGATCTCGAAGACTCAATGGCCAACTTCTGGCCCAACTTGATGCACGGCATTGACAACATTCTGTCGGCGTTGAAGGGCGAGCTGACCTACTTCGATCAGAAACGAAACCGAACTGTAGGTATTAAGAAAAGCAACACGGTGATCTTCACCAGACCACGGGGTTTGCACCTTAGTCAGGCGGGAATACTCGCGGAATTGATGTCCGCGTCCTTATTCGACGTAGCGATGGTTGCTTATCAAACTGACATCAATACTTTGCAGCATCCGCTCTCTTTTTACGTCCCGAAATCCGAGTCGGCTGAAGAGGCCTTGTGGTGGCGCGATCTGTTCCAGGCAATCGAGGACGCACGCGGGTGGCAGCGCGGCTTCATCAAATGTATGGCGCTGGTCGAATCGCATCCGCTCGGCTTTCAAATGGAGCAGTTTATCTACAACCTCCGCGACCACATCATTGGTTTGAACCTTGGTCGTTGGGACTACATGGCCAGCTTGATCCACTTCAACCTGGAAGATAGCGATTGGGTTTTGCCCGACCGAAATACCATCCCTCATGATGTGCCGTTCTTTCAAAACCTGCGCGAGTTGCTGGCCGAAACGTGTCACAAGCGCGGCATTCTAGCCATCGGTGGAATGACGGCCCTTTTTCCGAGCCGGACCGATCCGGAGTTGAACGAAAGGGCACTTCAAGTGCTGGCCGTTGACAAAAAGAACGAAGCGAATTGTTTGATGGACGGCGCGTGGACTGGTCATCCCGACCAGAACGAGATCGCCGTCAAACAATTTCCCTACCCTAACCAGCTTGGTGCCTGCAAGCCGGGGAAGCCCTCGGAACCGGATCTTCGACCGGTTCCCAAGGATGTCGGAAAGATCACGTTGGACGGAACGCGAGCGGCGGTGCGCACAGTAATTCGCTACCGCAACGGCGTGCTGAACGGCAAGGGCGCGAGCCTGCTCGACGGTTACATGGAAGACCTGGCGACGGACCGCATTTATCGGCTGATGATAGCCCAGCGAATTCGACATCGAGACGAAGTGGGAATAAGCGATTCGCAGGGAAATTCAGTGAAGCACACGCCAGAGTTTGTCAGCGAAATGTTTGATCAGGAACTGCTACGCATCCTGAGCGAACTGCCCGCCGGCACGAGCGAAGCCGACGTTGATAAATACCATGAGGCGCAGCGCATCAGCGAGTTGCTGATTAGTAACGAAGAGTTTGATCCGATCTAATCGAAAGGCACGAAGAGACAGGATTAACAAGATTGACAAGATGGGCCACTTAACCAGGTTCACTTGCATTCTTTCATCCTGTCAATCGTGTTAATCCTGTCTTGATGTTGGAGGCAATCATGGGAACTGAAAATCAAACCACGTCACTCGAAAACAACTGGGCCACCGACAAGCGTTGGCAAGGAATCACGCGCGGCTACACAGCCGAAGCGGTGGCAAGGCTTCGTGGATCGATAGAGATCAAATACACGCTGGCCGAGATGGGAGCAAAGCGCTTGTGGGAGCTCTTGCATACCGAGCCTTACGTTGCGGCGCTGGGCGCAATGACCGGTTGCCAGGCAGTGCAGCAGGTCCAGGCGGGACTGAAGGCGATCTATCTAAGTGGCTGGCAGGTTGCGGCAGATGCCAACCTGGCCGGACAGATGTATCCAGATCAGAGCTTGTATCCGGCCAACAGCGTGCCTGACGTGGTGCGCAAGATCAATCAGTCGCTGCAGCGCGCGGATCAGATTTATCAAGCCGAAGGACGGAATGGTGTTCATTGGTTTGCTCCGATTGTTGCTGACGCCGAGGCGGGCTTCGGTGGCAGCCTCAACGCGTTTGAGTTGATGAAATCGATGATCGAGGCTGGAGCGGCGGCCGTACATTTCGAAGACCAACTCGCATCGGCGAAGAAGTGTGGGCATATGGGCGGCAAGGTCCTGGTGCCCACCGGGGAATTCATACAGAAACTCATTGCGGCGCGTCTGGCAGCGGACGTGATGGGTGTACCGACAATCGTGGTGGCGCGCACCGACGCCAACGGCGCCAGCCTGCTCACCAGCGACATCGACGAGCGCGATCATCCATTCCTTACCGGGGAC
>CAZVHN010000652.1:0-4267 GCA_964626895.1 uncultured Chloracidobacterium sp.
CGCAGTGGCGAACCGGGGTTCATGACTTACTGTGTGAAAACCCAAGCAGGACCTACGGTAATTTGCAGGTAAGGAAGGCGGACCCTGTCCCCGCCTCAAGCTTGAAAGCCACTTAGCAACGCCTGGGAGATTGAGGTTCGACCATTTGCGAGCCATGTGAGGAAGCTCCTTTGGAAGGTGAGAACGAATTGAGTTGTTGGTCCAAACGATTTTTATCTTCGTCGTAAGAGCGGGGACAGGGTCCGCCTTCCTTACCTGCAAGTTAGCGGGGCTTGAGCTGTCCTTTTGGGATTAGGTCTGTGCCGTAGCACTGCTCCAAAAAGTTGAATGCCAGTATCAGGCGCTGGTAGCGACCGGTCGTTCCCAAAACACTCCACTGCGCAGAAAGAGTTACAGCCTTTCATAGGAAACGAAAGGTTGGGAGTTGCGTAACCGACCCGGTCGCTACCCTTAGCGTTCCTTCCGACGATGGTTAATGCTGCGTGAATGAACTATAATTTTGTCACCGTGAAAGAGACTCCAGCAATGACAGGAGATTGATAGGTTCGTACAGAAGCTCGCGTACTGGTCCGAGGTCCTCATAAGTTTTCGAGAATTGGTGCAAACTCTTTGGTTTGACACCATGTCCTCAGCGGGCTAGCATCCCTCGCTGGTTTACCAGTTAATCTCGCCCGGAAATTTTTGATGACGCTCGGCGTAGCTGAAAGCATTCTCGACCTCGTAGGCCATACTCCCCTGCTTCACCTTTCTCGCTTCGCCAAACCTCCACTTGCAGATATCTATGCCAAGCTCGAGTGTTTTAATCCTGGCGGTTCGGTGAAGGACCGCGCCGCGCTGGGAATGATTCTGGATGCCGAACAGAAAGGCAAACTTAGGCCTGGCTCGACGATCATCGAACCGACTGCGGGCAATACTGGGATCGGGCTGGCCCTGATCGGTGTGGCACGGGGATATCGTGTTATCCTCTGCGTTCCCGAAGGCTACGCCGAGGAAAAGATGAAGTTAATGGAGGCGCTGGGCGGCGAGATCGAACGCGTTTCGCAGGAGACCGGAATAAAGGGGGCGATTGCGAGAGCTCACGAACTCGCTGATGGAATTGAAGGCAGCTTTATCCCCCAGCAATTTGAAAATCATGCGAACCCCGACTTTCATGAGGCGACAACAGCACATGAGATTATCGAGCAAATGGACGGGCGCATCGACGCCGTCGTGATTGGGGCCGGGACCTCGGGAACTTTTGTCGGAGTTTCTCGCGCCGTCAAGAAAATTAACCCGGACGTTTTGTGTGTACTTGTGGAACCGGAGGGATCGATCTATGGTGGTCACCCGCCCGGCCCCAAGAAGATAGAAGGCATCGGCCAAAAGGACTTTATCCCAGAGATTTACGACGCCAGTCTTGCGGACGAAATCATGATGGTGATGGACGATGAAGCTTGTGCCGCAGTTCGCCGGCTCGCCCGCACTGAAGGACTCCTGGGTGGCTGGTCATCGGGCGCCGCAGCAGCCGGGGCTTACCGGCTCGCGCAACGGTTGGAATCCAGGCTTGCCGGTACGGTCGATCCACACCGCAGCAGCCGGGGCTTACCGGCTCGCGCAACGGTTGGGCCAGGGCAAAAGAATTGTTACTGTGTTTCCGGATAACGCTGAGCGCTACCTGAGCCAGGGAATCTTTGACGGGTAAGTGGCATAGACTTTAGTCTATGTATTCAATCTGCGCAGGATTCACTTGCATTACTAACAGACTGTTTTGGGCGCACCCACAAACCAAAGTCTGTGCCACATTGGCGATTTACGATTATGGGCTTCGCAACAATAGCAATTCATTCCGGACAGGAACCCGATTCGGCCACCGGCTCGGTAACCGTTCCAATCTATCAGACTTCAACGTACGCCCAGGATGGGTTGGGCAAGCATAAAGGCTACGAGTATGCGCGCACCCAGAACCCTACACGCGCCGCGCTGGAGCGAAACATCGCCGCGCTCGAGGGTGCGCGATTTGGCTTTGCCTTTGCCTCGGGCATGGCAGCCATCGATGCCACCCTGCGTCTGGTGAAAGCCGGTGAGCACGTAGTGGTTTCCGACAACACCTACGGCGGAACATCCCGTCTGTTTACCCGCGTGCTGGCAAACTACAACATCGAGTTTGATTTTGTTGACACCTCAGACGCTCTCAACGTCGAAGCTGCGCTCAAGCCAAACACAAAGATGGTTTTCATCGAGACGCCCACTAACCCGGTAATGATCGTTACGGATATGCGCGAGGTTGGCGAGATCGCGCACCGGGCGGGCGCTCGAGTGGTTTGCGACAACACATTCATGTCCCCTTACCTGCAGCGTCCACTTGATTTCGGCGTTGATATCGTGGTCCATTCGACGACGAAGTACTTAAACGGACACTCAGACGGAATTGGTGGCATAGTCGTGCTTAATAACGAAGACGATGCTGCATGGATCGGCTTCATCCAGAACAGCGTCGGAGCGATTCTGTCGCCGTTCGACTCCTGGTTGGTGATGCGAGGCACGAAGACACTGGCGCTGCGAATGGAACAGCATGACAAGACGGGCCGCGCCGTGGCCGCTTTCCTGGAAGAGCACCCGAAAGTAAAAAAAGTATACTATCCAGGCTCTGCTTCTCATCCCCAGCATGCCTTGGCGAGACGCCAGCAAAAAGGTTTTGGCGGCATGGTGGCGTTCGAGGTGGGGTCACTAGAGGCGGCGCGGAAGGTGCTGGAATCAGCTAATCTTTGTACGCTTGCCGAGAGTCTCGGTGGAGTCGAAACTTTGATCTCGCATCCAGCCACCATGACTCACGCCTCGGTGGATGCTGAAAAACGAGAGCGGCTCGGGATCACAGATGGTCTGGTTCGTATTTCGGTTGGTCTTGAAGACACGGATGACATAATCGCGGATCTCGATCAGGCGTTAAAACAAATATAGCCATCCTGGCAAGTGACAGTTAAGCTGCGAAGGGTTAAAATCCAGGCTTGTAGAGATCATCCTTTGCTCCCCTTATGATCGTAGAGCTTCACGCAAAATCAGACGTCGGCCGCGTCCGCCGGGGAAACGAAGACAATTTCCTGGTGCTGGATTTATCCAGCCAGAAAACCTGGACCGGTTCGGACGGGTCCGAGCCACCTCAGGAACTCAAGAAACTTGACCTCGGCGAACAGGGTTTGGTGCTAGTCGTTTCGGACGGCATGGGCGGTGCGCTTGCCGGCGACGTGGCCAGCCGCATGGCAGTTGATTCTGTGCGGGAAATGCTAATGGGGAGCGACTCTGAAAACGGTTGTGATCCGGAGATCCCACTGGTCGATTGCCTCAAGAACGCTACGGTCTATGCCAATCTGGCCATTCACCTACGAAGTCAGGAAGACTCACGCTGCGCTGGCATGGGAGCAACCTTTACCGGGGCCGCTGTGAAGGGCGACATCTTAGATCTGGTCCAGGTTGGCGATAGCCGCGGTTACATAATCCGCAAGGAGCAGATTCGTCTGGCGACCAAGGATCAATCCCTGGTGCAGCAGCTGGTGGACGTCGGGCAGATCAGCGAAACTGAAGCTGAAACGCACATGTTTCGCAACGTTATCCTGCAAGCGCTGGGCGCTCAGAACGACGTCACTCCGGTCACAGGCAAGATTCGACTGCGGCGCGGAGATACCTTGTTGCTATGTAGCGATGGATTGTCCGGAAAACTGCGGTCGGAAGACATTCAGAACATACTTGCCAGCAACCCCGAACTGGATGCCGCATGCAACGAGTTGATTGCGGAGGCCAATAACCGTGGCGGAGAGGACAACATCACGGTTGTGCTGGCGCGTTTTCTCGGTGACGACCTGGAAGAACCCGCCAATGATCGCGTCACCATCGAACTCCCGCTATTGGAAGAAGACAAAACCCTCGACGACAACTACGAAGCGGACACCGAGCCGCAGTAGGCCAGAACTATCCGCAGATTACGCTGATTACACAGGTTACGAGAAAACGTACTGGGCTACAAAGGTCTTGACCACTGGTCTTACAGCCTAAGTATTTTTACTTAATCTGCGTAATCTGCGGATAGAGATGGAGGGACGGGAAGATGAGTGCCGTAAAGCAAGTTGTCATAATCCTACGCTTATTCCGTCAGGGACTTCCGCCGCCAGTCTGAGCCTTCATCAATGCGCCGCACGTAGATCGATGCTCCCTCTATGCTCTCGATGCGAACGCGTTCACCGGCTTCAAGAGGCGACTCGCCATCGGCGGGATAAGCGGTCCAGGTAGAACCTAA
>CAZVHN010000653.1:0-4015 GCA_964626895.1 uncultured Chloracidobacterium sp.
TCGTCCGCTGGTCTGCCGTTGACGCCATTGGCATTGGAGCGTGCGGTCAGACGAATCGTTAGGTTGCTATTCGCTGGTGAATCGTTAGTGTCGACGATTGCCAGCACACCAAGGCAGGTGCCGGGTGAGAGAGGCGAGGAAGGCGATCCGTTGATGGTTGCAAGCGTGTCGGCATTGCTCACCGTGCCGGTATTGTCGTTGTCGAAATAGAGATTGACGAGGGTGGCTGGTGCGTTCACCTCCGCATTGGTAATCGTGTAGCTATCGGCAGCATTGCCGGTGTTACAAATGCGGAACACGCGGTTAAGGCGTTCCTGAGGTCCCACTGCGGCGGAAGGCGCTGTCTCGTCAGGCGTGACGGACAGGGATGCTACAGCCTGGACGGTCACGGTGACCACCGCTGAGTAGGCTGAATAATCCGTCCCGGCGTCGTCTCGATAGGTTGCTTCGGCGCGATTCGAGATGACGACGCCTGCCGTTTCTGGTCCGTCAAAAGCAAACGCCGTCGTTCCCGCGCTGTGCCCAATGACGAAGACACAGATCAGGATTACGACGAGTTTTCTGAGTGAAGGAGCTAGCATCGGCATCCGGTTTGGAGAGGACAGGACGTGGGGAGAAACGCCCGAGTTTGACCCTCTAAATAGTGCTAAGGCGGCGCGGTGTCGTTCTCGACTTACTGAGAACCACCGCGCCGCTTAGTTGTGTGGCGAAGGCCAGGGACGGCCTGGCGCTTATTTGATTTGACGCCTGAAGGTAAACACGCCCGATTGGCCGGCACTGAGTGACGCGATGGTATCAGTTAGCAAGTTTGAACCTATCGCATCGCCCGCGATAACGCCGCCGAGCGTGTCGGTCGCGCCCACCACGTGGTCTGTATACGTGGCCCAGTTGTTGGGGAGTGCCGCACCATTCTCCGTGATGACGATGTTAGTCGCCGTTAGCGTGACGTTGTTGGTGCCGCCCGAACTGGACACGTTCGTGTAAGTGATGGCGAACGTGATCACTGCGCCCGGAACGGCATCGGTGGGTCCACCAACTCCGGTGGAGTTTGTGACACTCGCCGTCTTATCAAGCCGGACAAAGCCCGTGTAGAGACGGTCGATGGTGTCGTTGGTCGAGGCGGGGGTGTTGCCGGAAGTTGCACGGATGACTGTGTCGTAACCCGTCAGCACGATATTACCGGCGGGAAGTGTTACGGCAACCGCGTAGTCAGACGACCCCCCAACTGCAATGGCTATCGGCGGAACAGGATTACCCGTGGCCACACCGTTGAGGACCACAGTTACGCCGTTCACTACGACCGTCGCACCAACAGGGAAGCTCGTCACAGTCAGAGTAAAGGTGTCGTTGGCATTCCCGGTGTTCTGCACGGTGTTAGTAAAGCTCACCGAGCCGGCGGCGGTAGTAACTCCACCTGGCGGTACACCTGCGATGCCAGTGTTGACACTCTTGTTCGTGTAGTCGTCGTTAGTGTCCGTTGGGCCTACGGCGCCGGGCTGTCCCTGTGGGCCATTGAGCACGCTGCCGTTCACCTGCAGCGTGGTCAGACGTAACGGAGACTGGGCGGTGATTTGCGCCGCTATGCTGTTGGTAGCATAAGCGTCGCCTTGTTCAGAGATCGGGTTCGTCGCATCCGTGGTGGTGATGCGGACGTTCATGTCGATCACCGGACTGCACACACCCACTGCCAGTGAATTACCCACATTGAAGGCCACGCGCCTGATGTTTGCCAGCGGCGGCTGGGCTGTGGTCCACACGGCGGTGGTCACAGGGTTATCTGAAAGCGGCGAAGTCGAATAGAGTACGCCCACGCCGCCAGGGAAG
The DNA here is from genome assembly GCA_964626895.1 of uncultured Chloracidobacterium sp. Classification (GTDB taxonomy): domain Bacteria; phylum Acidobacteriota; class Blastocatellia; order Pyrinomonadales; family Pyrinomonadaceae; genus PSRF01. Next base: position 1,825 of record CAZVHN010000653.1, read on the forward strand.
CTCTGAGTAGCATCGAACTCTGTTCCCGCGGGAATTGGCGCAACGATGAAGACTCCAGAGTTTGATCCTACCGGGCCATTCACCAGAGTGATGGAACTCGCCGGACGCGCCCCGATATTGCAGAGTTCCCAGTTGTAAGCGATTACCGAACCGAGCGGGACTGGACCAGCCGGGGCGGTCAAGGAAAGCTGGAGTAGCGCATCGATTGCGACCGTCACGCTTCTGTCACCGCGCGCTTCGCGGAGTCCATTAACGGATGCGATGGATACTGTGCGCACTTCGTTGGCAGAAGTGTCTGCCGCCTGATTGTCGAATGTCGGACTAACCGCCGGGGCATCTCCGAGGAATACCTGCACGGTCTGTCCAGCCGAGGCGGCTCCATTGATGCTCACTTCAACGAGTACGTTGATTGAGGCGCCCTGTGAGATAGCAGCGGAAAGGACATCGGCGCCATTGCCAAAAATGTCCACGTCGCCGGCATTGATACTGCCGCTATTGTCGACGTCGATTACGGCTTGGGTGATGGCAGCGGGGCTGGCTCCGCTCAAATATACGCTTGCGCCACCTGAGAGGAATCGCACCTGGTCGGAGAAATTGCCAGTATTGGTGACTACAAAATTGAACAGCACTCCGGTTTGTCCGGCTACCACGCTGGGATCGGTCGCGCCATCAGGCGTAATCGCCAATCCGGAAACTTTGGCCACCGTAACGATGACCGTGTTGGAAACAGTTGAATAAGAACCGCCGCTGCCATCGGAATAGGTGGCACTGGCCTGGTTCTGGATCTGGGTGTCGGCAGGTGTCGTCTGTCCGAATGACTGTCCAAACATTGCGCAGGCAATTGCAATTAATGCGACGACGCGCGACAGAGCGTCTTTCGTCGGGGAAATTACTTCGTTCATCATGATCTTCCTCATATAAATTCGGGATTGGGTGTTATCCCGGTGTGACAAATAATCGTCAGGGTGGGAGGTATCGGTCTCACAAAGAAATAGGATGCTTTAAGGAGGGGTTCAATTCAGTCGTACTTTGTAAGTAGCGTTGCGCTTGGCACCCTCTTCCAGGGGATCGGCCCACTCGTAACGAATCTGGGTATACATGGAGGTTGGGGCGAGCACTTTTTTGATGGTGCCGTCAGGCTGTTTTTCTTCGATAGTGGGGCGCTCGGAAAAGCTCTTGCCTCGGTCGATGCTGTAGGTCACAGTGGCGGCGCCGTCGGCAGTTACGCTGCCGGCGACGAACTCAGTGCCAGGTGGGACTACGCCAACGGCCTTGTAGTCGCGCGCTGGGGCGTTGCCTTCGTTCATCGAAGTGATTGTCCAATCCATGATTTCGCCGGACTTGACGGTCGCGGCTTCCTGCACGGGTATCCGGTCATTCTGGCGCTCTACCACACCGGAGAGCAGCACCTTGACTTCCGGGCGACCGGTCCGCAGCACCATGAATTTCTTTTGCGCAAATGCTGCAGCGCTACCGAGAACTAACAAGCAGAGCGCGACGACAGGCAGCGTGCGTATATGCTTCTTTATTTTCATCGTTAATCTCCTACTAAATCAGTTGGCTAAGCCAGGGTCTGAGAAGTCAAACTAGGGCATGCGGTATCAAGCGTCGAAGAACTAATCAAATGGTGTGCCTATTGTTCGCCCTGGGGCGAAAGGCCGCGGAAAACCGAGCGCTCACGGGCGTAATGCCTCATGCAGAGGATCGTGCTTCTACGAAAACCCCCGATTACTGCCACGGTCTGTCACTTACGCAGGACAAAAAATGTCAGCACGAGGGCCAGCACGGCTGCCTTCGGTCCACAAATCACCTTAAGGAATGGCGTTGAGACTGTGTGGGCTCCAGCAGCTGCGAGGCGCAGCGCGCCGGGGCAGTAGCCCGACTGTTAAGGAGGGCTCGGCAAGTTTGAATGGATACTAGTAGGTGTTCGCGTCACCTGATGGGAGTCTCAGGCTCGACGGATAGACTCTACTCCTTCGATGAATCCCGGGCACCTTGAGGAACCCTCCTTAACAGTCGGGCTACTGCCCCGGGCTACTCCGCCGCGAAGGTGCTAGGGGAGGGAAAGAGGCCCAGTGGTTTTTCGCTGCAATAACCGGTAGACGAAGTAGATCAACAAGCCTGCTGCGGCTGCGATGGCGGAATCGCGAGCTTCCCTGAGCGTGCTGTTGGAAAGGAGCCAGACAGAAAG
>CAZVHN010000654.1:0-2193 GCA_964626895.1 uncultured Chloracidobacterium sp.
TAGCACGCCAACGAATCCAGCGGGCGGGGACGCCCGCGCTACGCAGGGACGCCGGCGCTACGTAGGGCGAGGACGGTGTGCACGTCATCACAACAATAGCTGGAACGTGGTGATATCGAAGTGGAAGTTTTTCGATTGGGACGCTAACGAATCCAGCGGGCGGGGACGCCCGCGCTACGTAGGGACGCCCGCGCTACGTAGGGACGCCCGCGCTACGTAGGGCGGCGTGGTCAAGTTGTGGTCAAGCAGGATGCAGCGGACATCAACAAGTTGGCAAGTGCGAAGATCAATTACACTTCACGAAGAGAACTTCGCAACATTGTTTATTTGAAAATCGCAAAATCGCAGCCTGGCCCCCATGGTTGTTTCCATGGTTGTTGGCGAATGCTCTCCGTTTTCATAAATCGACGCGCCGAAGACGCAAGGCATTGCCGATCACCGAAACTGAACTGAAGCTCATTGCCGCCGCCGCAATCATCGGGCTTAGTAGAACACCGAAAAATGGATAGAGAACTCCGGCCGCGATGGGAACGCCAATTCCGTTGTAGATAAAGGCGAAGAAAAGGTTCTGTTTGATGTTCCTCATGGTCAGACGGCTCAGGACGCGAGCGCGGACGATGCCGCGCAGGTCTCCTTTGACCAGGGTAACTCCGGCACTTTTCATTGCCACATCGGTTCCAGTTCCCATCGCTATTCCCACCTGAGCCTGAGCAAGCGCCGGCGCGTCGTTGATGCCGTCGCCGGCCATCGCTACAAACCTTCCCTCCGCTTGAAACCGTTTCACCACGTCGACCTTCTGATTAGGAAGGACCTCCGCCACCACTTCGTCAATGTTCAACTTTCGGGCAACTGCGTCTGCCGTGGTGCGGCTATCGCCGGTGAGCATAACAATACGAATGCCTTCTGCGTGTAGCTGCCGGATGGCTTCCGGTGTGGTTTCTTTGATGGGATCAGCAACGCCGATTAGACCTGCAGCCTTTCCGTCCACAGTTACGAACATCACTGTCTGGCCGTCAGCGCGTAAACTCTCGGCCTTTTTCGCGAGTTCTCCCGGATCGATTTTCAAATCGTCTAGTAAAGCCCGATTTCCGAGGGAAACCCTATGACCATCAACCTCTCCAGTCACTCCCTTACCTGTTAGTGAATTGAAGGCGGTTGCATCCGCGAGATTGACGCCACGCTCTTGCGCACCAGCAATGATCGCTGCTGCCAAAGGATGTTCACTACCTCTCTCCAGACTCGCAGCCAATCTCAATAAGGTCCGTTCATCAACTGCTTCAGCGAGAACAACGCTAACTAGTTTTGGTTTGCCTTCGGTAAGCGTTCCCGTTTTATCAACGACCAGCGTGTCAACTTTGCGCAGGACCTCGATAGCTTCGGCATTCTTGAAGAGCACTCCACTTTGCGCTGCCTTTCCGGTCGCTACCATGATCGACATCGGAGTAGCCAGGCCCAGCGCACAGGGACAGGCAATGATTAACACGGCCACCGCATTCACCAGTCCATGGGCCATGCGCGGCTCTGGACCCCAGATGCTCCATACAACAAACGTGACTACAGCAATGGTGACAACAGCCGGCACGAAATAACCGGAGACGATGTCCGCGAGCTTTTGAATCGGCGCGCGGCTGCGCTGAGCTTCGGCAACCATCTGGACGATTTGGGCTAACAGTGTCTCCGAGCCGACGCGCTCCGCTCGCATCACAAATGACCCGGTGCCATTCACGGTCGCGCCGATCACGCGGTCGCCGGAGTGCTTCTCCACCGGAATCGGTTCGCCGGTGACCATCGATTCGTCGATTGCGCTTGCGCCCTCGACCACCACTCCGTCAACCGGCACTTTCTCGCCGGGACGCACGCGCAAGCGATCGCCCACCTGCACCTGGTCCAGAGGAACGTCTTGCTCGCGGCCGTCTTCACGAATGCGACGCGCAGTCTTGGGCGCGAGGCCCAGTAACGCTTTGATCGCGGCGCCGGTTTGGCTGCGTGCGCGAAGTTCGAGCACCTGGCCCAGAAGCACAAGCGTAGTGATGGCCGCCGCCGCTTCGAAGTAAACCGGCACTGCACCAGACGGATCGCGAAAGGACAGCGGAAAGACCTCGGGAAACAGCATTGCAATGACGCTGAAAACGTATGCGACTGACACACCCAGACCGATCAGCGTGAACATGTTCAACCCGCGATTCACGATCG
>CAZVHN010000655.1:0-8351 GCA_964626895.1 uncultured Chloracidobacterium sp.
TGCGGCGGAGATGAAGGAGTCAGTAGAAAGCGACGCCTTGGTGATACCCAGCAGCAGCGGTTCGGCCTGTGCCACCTCGCCGTCTTCTTTGTTGACGCGCTCGTTTTCGTCGGTGAAGCGGAAGCGATCCACCTGCTCCTCGAGCAGGAAGTCCGTATCGCCGACTTCCTTGATCTTCACCCAGCGCAACATCTGCCGCACGATCACTTCGATGTGCTTATCGTTAATGTTCACACCCTGGAGGCGGTAGACCTCCTGAATCTCGTTGACGAGATACTCCTGCAGGCGTTGCATGCCGAGCACGCGCAAAATGTCGTGCGGGTTAAGCGGGCCATCCATTAGCGCCTCTCCGGCGCGCACACGGTCGCCCTCCTGCACGTTGATGTGCGTACCACGCGGGATATCGTACTCGCGCTCTTCCAGGTCGTCGCCGGTAATGATCAATTTGCGTTTGCCCTTGGCAATGGGACCGAGCTTGACGATGCCGTCGATTTCCGACATGACCGCCGTCTCCGCCGGTCGGCGCGCTTCGAAAAGCTCGACGACGCGCGGCAGACCGCCGGTGATATCTTTCGTCTTCGTTGTCTCGCGCGGAATCTTCGCAATGATATCGCCCGGCTCCACTGTCTCGCCGTCGGTGACCATCAAATTCGCCCGCACTGGCATCTGGTAAGTCTTCAGGATCTTGTTGCTGGCGTTGCGAATCTCGAAACGCGGCTGCTTCTTCTCGTCAGGCGAGTCTTTCACCACGAGGCGGGACTGGCCCGTTACTTCGTCAACCTCTTCGTCGAACGTCACGCCTTCTTTTAGATCCTGGAACTTAACATGCCCAGCGACCTCGGTCAGGATCGCGAAGGTAAACGGATCCCACTTCACCAGCATCTGATCCTGAGTCACACGAGCGCCGTCTTCGACCAAGATGTGAGCGCCGTAAACAATTTGATAACGCGCCGCCTCGCGACCGCGGTCATCCACGATGATCAATGAACCATTGCGGTTCATCGCAATACGTTCGCCCTTGCGGCTTTTGACCGTCTGCAGCTCAAGGTATTTGATTGCGCCATCCTGGCGCGCTTCGTGCTTCGAAGACTCTTCCAATCGCGCCGTACCACCGATGTGGAACGTACGCATCGTAAGCTGCGTGCCCGGTTCGCCGATTGACTGCGCGGCAATTACACCCACCGCCTCGCCAATCTCCACAGGACGCCCAGTCGCCAGGTTGCGTCCGTAGCACTTGATGCAGCAACCACGTCGCGATTCGCAGGTCAGCACTGAGCGAATACGCACCCGCTGCACGCCGGAACGTTGAATCTCGGATGACAGGTCCTCGTCGATCTCCTCGTTAGTTTCGACGATTACGCGACCTTCAACCGGGTCAATGACGTCTTCGAGTGCCGTCCGGCCCACAATACGATCGCGCAACGACTCGATTTCCTCACCGCCTTCGATGATGGCGCTCGCTGAGATGCCGCGCAGGGTGCCGCAGTCTGGCTCGCTAATAATCACGTCTTGCGCAACGTCGACCAGACGACGCGTCAGGTAACCCGAGTCGGCGGTCTTCAGGGCCGTATCAGCCAGACCTTTGCGTGCGCCGTGAGTTGAGATGAAGTACTGCAAAACGTCCAGACCTTCGCGAAAGTTGGCGCGGATGGGCGTTTCGATGATTTCGCCCGAAGGCTTGGCCATTAGGCCGCGCATTCCGGCCAGCTGCCGAATCTGCTGGGCGCTACCACGAGCACCGGAGTCGCTCATCACAAGGATGGGATTCAGTTCACCCGTGGATTTCTCGCGCTCGTCCATCGCCTTGAACATTTCTTTAGCAACCTTGTCAGTCACTTCAGACCAGATGGCGATGATCTTGTTGTAGCGTTCGCCGTTGGTGATGACGCCGTCCAGATACTGTTGTTCGACGGAAATTACTTCCTTCTCCGCCTTGTCGATCAGGCCCTTCTTGGCGTCGGGAGTCACCAGGTCGTCGATGCCGATCGAGATGCCGGCTTTTGTCGCGTAGAGAAAGCCCAGCGTCTTGAGATCGTCAAGCATCTTGACCGTCATCTCATGGCCCAGGCGAATGTGAGAATAGTTAACCAGCGACTGCAGACCCTTCTTCTTGAGTGTGCCATTGAAGAATGGCAGCCCGGCGGGTATGGAGTCGTTGAAAATCACGCGGCCAACGGTGGTATTTACCACCCGACGCACATTCTCCTGCACGGCCGCGCGGAGAATATCCTGCGGATCGTGTTCTTGAGTGAGATCGATTAGATCGCCCTGGATACGCAGTTTGATTGGCGTCTGCGTCGTCACCTCTTTGGCGTCCAGCGCAAGCAGTACTTCTTCCAACGAAGCGAAGACCCGGCCTTCGCCCTTGGCGCCTTCTTTATCGCGAGTCAGATAGTAGATGCCGAGCACTATGTCCTGCGAGGGAACAGCGATTGGCTGACCGCTTGCGGGACTCAGAATGTTGTTGCTGGAGAGCATCAACACGGCCGCTTCAATCTGCGCTTCCGGACTGAGCGGAATGTGCACTGCCATCTGATCGCCGTCGAAGTCAGCGTTGAAAGCTGTGCAGACGAGGGGATGAATCTTGATCGCCTTACCTTCGACCAGCACCGGCTCGAAAGCTTGAATACCGAGACGGTGGAGGGTAGGAGCGCGGTTCAAAAGAACCGGATGCTCACGAATAACTTCTTCCAGGATGTCCCAAACTACAGGCTCCTGGCGCTCAACCATTTCGCGCGCCTGTTTTATGGTTGCCGCATGGCCCTGCTTCTCAAGCTGGTTGTAAATGAATGGTTTGAAAAGCTCGAGGGCCATCTTCTTGGGCAAGCCACACTGGTGCAGCTTGAGTTCAGGACCAACTACGATCACTGAACGACCTGAATAGTCGACACGCTTGCCTAGCAGATTCTGCCGGAAGCGTCCCTGTTTTCCCTTAAGTGTTCCGCTCAGAGACTTCAGTGGTCGATTGTTTACACCGCGCAACACCCGGCCACGGCGCCCATTATCAAAGAGTGCGTCGACGGCTTCCTGAAGCATGCGTTTTTCGTTGCGCACAATGACTTCCGGCGCGCGCAGCTCCATCAACTTCTTGAGGCGGTTGTTGCGATTGATTACGCGGCGATAAAGGTCGTTGAGGTCCGAGGTGGCGAAGCGTCCGCCATCCAGGGGCACCAGGGGCCGCAGCTCGGGTGGAATGACCGGGATGACATCGAGAATCATCCACTCGGGATGATTGCCGCTCTTCAAGAAAGAGGTGGCAACTTTCAGGCGCTTGGAGTATTTCAGTTTCTTCTGCTGCGACGTTTCTTCCTTCATTCGCTTGCGCAGGTCTGTGGCCAGCTCTTCGATGTTGACCATCGACAGCAGCTCTTTGATCGCTTCCGCACCCATCTTGGCTACAAACTGCGCTGGATGATCACGCACTAATTCCCGATAACGCTCATCGGTAAGCAGCTCTCGGTCTTTAATGCCCGGCACGTCGCCGGGATCAATCACAATGTACGACTCGAAGTAGAGCACTTTCTCCAGCTCGCGCAGCGGAATATCCAACAGGTGTCCGATACGACTGGGCAGTCCCTTGAAAAACCAAACGTGCGAACAGGGGCTGGCCAGATCGATGTGACCCAGCCGCTCACGTCGCACCTTCGCCTGAGTGACTTCGACACCGCACTTGTCGCAGATCACTCCGCGATGCTTCATGCGTTTGTACTTGCCGCACAGACACTCCCAGTCAGCGACCGGGCCGAAAATGCGCGCGCAGAAGAGTCCATCACGCTCAGGCTTGAAGGTCCGGTAATTAATCGTTTCCGGTTTCGTCACCTCACCGTGTGACCACTGCCGGATCTTCTCCGGTGAAGCCAGAGAGATACGAATCGCCTCAAAGTCAGGAGCTAGTTGCTGCTTTTCTTGTTGGAATCTAAACACGTCTGTCTCCATTGCCAATTGCCGATTGCCAATTTCCGATTGGTCTCTCGCGTCAGCTAATCACCGGAGCCAACCAAAGACTTAAATCGAAGCCAAAGACCAACCGGCAATTGGCAATTGGCAATCGAAAATAACTCTATCCTTCTACGCCACTGGTGACCAGCGCCTCGGCGACACCGTCTTCGTCGCCCGCGCCATTGCCGCTAACTTTCTTGTTGATTAGCTCAACGTCAAGGCAGAGCGACTGCAGCTCGCGCACCAGTACGTTGAACGATTCCGGTAGACCCGGATCGAAGTCAGCTTCGCCCTTAACAATGGCCTCGTAAATCTTCGACCTGCCCGCGACGTCGTCAGACTTTGCTGTTAGCAATTCCTGAAGGATGTGCGCCGCACCGTAGGCCTCAAGCGCCCAGACTTCCATCTCTCCAAATCGCTGGCCACCGAACTGGGCTTTACCACCAAGCGGCTGTTGCGTGATCAAGCTGTACGGCCCAATCGAGCGCGCGTGAATCTTGTCGTCGACCAGGTGCGACAGTTTCAGCATGTAGATATACCCAACCGTAACTTTCTGCTCGAAGGGATCGCCCGACAGACCGTCATACAGAATCGCCTTGCCTGATTCACTAACGATCTCGGGAAGTCCGAGTTCGGTAGCCCGTTCGCCCGCAAGTCGCAGCTTGTCCTTAATCTCAACCTCAGTTGCTCCATCGAAGACGGGGGTTGCGAAGTAAAGACCCAGAACGCGAGCTGCCCAGCCCAGGTGAGTCTCGAGAATCTGACCCACGTTCATGCGCGACGGCACACCTAGCGGGTTGAGCACAATCTCAACAGGCGTCCCGTCAGGCAAGTAAGGCATGTCCTCTTCCGGCAGAATCCGGGCGATGACGCCCTTGTTACCGTGGCGTCCGGCCATCTTATCGCCCACGGAAAGCTTGCGCTTCATGGCGATGAAGACCTTGACCATCTTGATGACACCGGGTGCGAGCTCGTCGCCCTGACGCAGTTTCGCGATCTTCTCTTCGTAGATGTCTGAGAGGATCTTGATCTGCCGCTCCGTGCGGTCCTCGTATTCCTTGATCTCTCCGCCGACATCGATACGCGACGAGGCCAACTGCACTTTGCGCAGCACCTTGGCCTCTATGTTGACCAGCATCTCGCGGGTGATGGGCTCGCCTTTCGGAATCACCACCTCGCGATTGACTGTAAGATCGGCGGAAAGCTTGCGGCCTTCAAGCAACTCGTAGATACGCTGGTCACGCTGCTCGCGCAGGATGCGGATCTCATCCTCAAGGTCGCGTCGCAGACGGTCTTCTTCCTCTTGCTCAATCGCCAGCGAACGCGCGTCTTTCTCCTGGCCTTTGCGAGTGAAGACCTGCACATCAACCACTGTGCCATCAATACCCGGCGGGGAAACCAACGATGCATCTTTCACATCACCGGCCTTCTCACCGAAAATTGCGCGCAGTAGTTTTTCTTCCGCGGTTAGTTGTGTTTCACCCTTCGGTGTCACTTTGCCTACTAGTATCGACCCTGGCTTGACCTGAGCGCCGATGCGAATAATCCCGCTCTCGTCGAGGTCGCGCAGCATGTTCTCGCCGACGTTGGGAATGTCGCGAGTAATCTCTTCCGGCCCCAGCTTCGTATCGCGCGCTTCAATTTCCAGCTCTTCAATGTGAATCGAGGTGTAGTAGTCCTCTTTCACGAGGCGCTCAGAAACAAGAATCGCATCCTCGAAGTTGTAACCACGCCAGGGCATGAATGCCACCAGCACGTTGCGGCCCAGCGCTAGCTCGCCACGGTCCGTACAAGGTCCGTCCGCGATTACTTGCCCCTTCGAGACTCGCTCGCCGACGTGCACGATCGGTCGTTGATTGATGCAGGTGTTCTGATTTGAACGCTTAAACTTGATTAGCGTGTAGATGTCCGCCGTCACTTCACGCGAGATCGTGCCATCGACGTTGTGATCGGCCTTCACAATGGCACGCTCGGAATCGACGTAGTCAACAACTCCGTCGCGTTTGGCTACCACAACTGCACCCGAGTCGCGGGCGGTGGTCTGCTCCATACCCGTTCCGATATAGGGAGCTTCGGCGCGCAGCAGTGGCACCGACTGGCGCTGCATGTTTGAACCCATCAACGCGCGGTTAGCGTCGTCGTTCTCTAGAAACGGAATCAATGATGCGGCTACGGAAACAAGCTGCTTGGGCGAGACGTCAACATATTCGATGTCCTTGCGCAGCGCGAGAATAAACTCTCCGGCTTTGCGCGCGGCATTGCGTTCGTTAACTATGTAACCATTCTCGTCGAGCTTGATGTTCGCCTGCCCGACAACGTGCTTGTCTTCTTCCCAGGCCGTCAGATAAAAGGGCCACGGCTCAGACTCTGCTTTCTTGCCGGCGGCGCCGACCTTCTTGTTGGCCTTGTCCACGTCTTCCTGGGGAATGTGCTCACCTGGTTTGAGCTTCGTGTCGCCCCCATTGATGATGCGCACATATTCCAGCACGCGCCCATCACTTACCTTGCGATAAGGAGCTTCGATAAAACCAAACTCGTTGATGCGCGCAAAGCAAGAGAGACTCGAGATCAGTCCGATGTTAGGACCTTCAGGCGTCTCAATAGGACAAATGCGACCGTAGTGGGTCGGGTGAACGTCGCGCACTTCGAAACCCGCACGCTCGCGAGAGAGTCCACCCGGTCCCAGAGCGGAAAGCCGCCGCTTGTGGGTGATCTCCGAAAGTGGATTGGTCTGATCCATGAACTGCGAGAGTTGGCTCGAGCCAAAAAACTCGCGCACAGCGGCCGTCACCGGCTTGGCATTGATCAGATCGCGGGGCATTGTCGTCTGCATCTCCTGATGGATCGACATCTTCTCTTTGATGGCTCGCTCCATCCGCTCAAGACCAATACGGAACTGGTTCTCCAGCAACTCTCCCACCGCGCGGACGCGACGATTGCCCAGGTGATCAATATCATCTGACTGATACTCAGACGGGTTCTTGCGCATCTTCAAAACGTAGGCGACAACTTCGTAGAAGTCGTGGGCTGTCAGCAACGGATCGTTGATACGATCGCGCTCCGGCTTACCCATCTTGATGTTGAACTTCAATCTCCCCACGCGCGAGAAATCAAACTTGCGCGGATCGAAGAACATGGCCTCAAGCAGGCGGTAGGCCGTCTGGACAGTCGGGGGATCTCCGGGACGCATCTTGCGGTAGATCTCCAACAGCGCGTCGACCGGTTTGGTAATGACGTCTTTCTTTAAGGTCAGCGAGAGAATTGAACCAATATCGTCCCGCTCGGGGAAGAAAACAGAGAAACTGTCGATGCCCGCTTCAATAATTTCTTGCAGTTTCGCGGGGGTGATCTCGTTGTTTGCTTCGAGCAGAACTTCTCCGCTCTCCTTGTTAACAACATCGGAAAGAGCGTAGGCGCCCTCGAACTGCGGAGGCTCAATTTCCACCTCGCCGATATTTGCCTTGCGCAGGGCCTCGAGCGCGCTGGCAGTGATCTTTTTGCCACTGCGCACAATCGGCTCTCCCCGTCCCTTGATATCGAAGTCCACCTTCATCGCAACAAGGTGGCTGGGACCCTGTTCGGGCACCTGCATCATCAAGCGGCCGTCTTCAATGCGGACCTCATCAGTGACATAAAGCGCGCGCAGCATGTCTTCATCGGTGAAAGCTGCGTTCTTCACGCCTTCTTCCAACGCCGAGTCGTTGCGCGTCGACTTGATATCAGCCTCACGGTTAAACCAGAGGCCAAGCGCGCGCAGGAAGATGGAAGCGAGAAACTTGCGCTTGCCTACGCGCACGTAAAGCAGGTTCTTCTGGTCGTACTCAAATTCGACCCACGAACCGCGGTAAGGAATAATCTTGGCAACGTAGAGCGCGCCGCGCTTGAAGAAAACGCCCGGGCTTCGATGAAGTTGGGAGACAATGACACGTTCGGTACCATTAATAATGAAGGTTCCGTTGTCGGTCATTAAAGGGATCTCGCCGAAGAAGACTTCCTCTTCCTTGATGTCCCGAATCGACATCGCTTCAGTCTCGGGATCCTTGTCATAAACCGTGAGCCGGATCTTCACCTTGAGCGGTACGCTATAGCTCATACCTCGCTCCTGGCATTCCTGTTGATCGTGCTTGTGTTTGAGGCCTACGGGCTCGCCGCAGTTTTCGCAGAGCTGCGGACGCACGAAATTGAAAGTGCCGCACCTGTGGCAGAGCGTCTCGCCTGCCGCCAGCGGATTGACCTTGATGGTAGAACTGCAATTCTTACAGTGGGCGCGCAGATAATTCAGACCCTCTAGCCGGCCGCACTTGCACTGCCAGTTCCCTATCTGATACTCGACAAAGTCGAGTGTAGCCGTGTTGCGGAAATCAGAGATGGGAAACACCGACTGAAAGACGGCCTGCAGACCGGTGTTTTCA
>CAZVHN010000656.1:0-3119 GCA_964626895.1 uncultured Chloracidobacterium sp.
TGGGAGGCTCACGGTCAAACGCACTTGGTTATCAAGCGTGATCTCGTCGCCCATTATTACCGTTTCGTTTACGTTCCGCGCGGAAAAGCGAAAACCTGAAGTGTCTCCAAAAACGTCGTAGCCAATAAAGCAGTGTCCAGCAGAGATAGCTCCCAAAAGATCTACCTCATTCAGTGACATACCGTGCAAGGGAGGGAGGAGAACGTGGAGACGGACCAGCCGAAAACTTCGCTCATAAGGATCGAGCTTCAGGCCAATCAACGCTTTCCCAGACGAATCGCTTACACTGATACCGACGTTTGCGTGTGAGTCATTTCCGGCGACTGCCACAAGTTTCTCACTTTTCTTGGCAATCATTTCGTCCCATTTTTTCAAACTTTCAGACGGGCGTTCGTAGAAAGTCGCAAACAGGAGATCAGGATAACTACGGTAGGACCACACGCTGTCGAAGAACATCAGCAGGGGATTGATCTTCCGGGCGTTGGTGTAAACGTTGTAAATCTCAATACCCTGGAAACCCTTTGAATCCCAACTCCTGAACTCTTCGGGATAGGCTACGAACGCCAAACCCGATGTCCGGCGGGCTAACACCTCTTGCGTAAACCATTGGCTGTCTAAACTCGCCTGGCTGTCTCCCGGAAAAAGCAGCAATCGGTCGCCCCCACCTGTTCTAACCTCATTACCGTTGACGAAAAGCACGCCGCCATGTTCTCCCTTAAGAGTCATTTCAGCCGTGTTGAAATCTCGCGCCGGATGTTCCGACATCAAAACAAAATTAAGCTGATTCGAACGAGCGGCGGCGATGATTTCCTGGAACGTGCCGGCACTGTGGCCGCCAAGAAACGAATGAACGTGTGAAACGCCTCGGTACTCAAATAGACCATCGTCACTTACAGAGGTGCGACGGTGCCACTCCAGCGATACGATAGCCGCCTTGAGGCGCCCCAATTTGTAACGGCGATAGGCGAAGGGAATCTGCGAGAGCAGGATCAAGACGAGCAAGAGCAGTAGGAGCTTCTTCAAAGGCTTCATAGAAACAGGACTCACGCGAAGCTTTCAATCTTCGAAATCAACTGAGGCCACGTGCTCGCTAATGCTTCTACCCAGCTCGGCGACTTTAATGTGTGCGGGATGAATGGTGTAGGCTTCGAGCCCCGCGCGATCGTGAAAGACAGCGACCAGCCCAGTATCGTAAGAGCGCGGCAGACGCAGCGCGTCGAAGCCAACTGACAGGCTCACGAGCTCGGGGATGGTACCAACCAGTGCGCCCAGAAGACCCACGTGCTCCGCGCGAACTTCCTGTTCAATATCCGCTCGATACTTCCAGACAACGATGTGTGTCAGCATGAGTCCCTCTCAGGATGCAGGTAGTTCAGAGTTCAACCTTTAGGTTGTATTCCATCCAAGAGATCGGGGCATTAGCCCGACTGTTAAGGAGGGCTCCTCAAGACACCCCAGACTCTTCAATCAGCTCGAACAACCAACTCGCCATCAACCCATCTTGCCGAGCCCTCCTTAACAGTCGGGCTACTGCCCTGGCTTCTCGCACCACTCACGAGTAACCTGGTGCCGGTAGTCAAAAAGCTTCCGCAGGCGGCCCTCGATCAGAAGCGGCGCCAAGGCACGTCCTACAAATCCCAACGGCGGTTCGTAGTCTATTTCATCTCGCAGTGTCGCTCCATCCTGATGAGGTTCAACCAGGTGGCGATGGCGCCAGCTGCGAAAGGGACCCTTGATTTGAATGTCTTCGAACATGTGTGGCGGATCGTAAACGGTATGTTCGGCAATCCACTGAACAGTGATCGGCCCAACAATCCGCGTCTCGACTATCGCTCGCGCTCCAACTTCTGAAATCTTCGCACTCTGTACCACTCGGGCGCTCTCCCAGGGCGGGAGCAAAAGCACTAGCGCTTCCGGTTGTTCGTGAAATGCGAACACGCGCTCGGGGCTCGCACGGATTAAGCTCTCTTTCACGAAACGCATTAAACTGTGCTGTCAACCAAAATCTCAGTTTCTTACTAGTTGAGCATTTCGACCTACCTGAACGATCCACTAAATCACACAAACCAACACGAAATCTTGTTAGTGCCATTTCGTGTAAGTCCGTGGATCGTATCTACTCTTTTAAGCCAGAAACGTTCATCCGTGGAGTCTTAAATCATCCAAAGCGCCGATTGCCGCTCCGCTCTGCCGGCGCACTCCTCAACAAATCACTTCAAGAATCGATCGAACCAGGCGAGCGTTCGCTCGAGTGCGTCTACCCGATGCCGCGGTTCGCGCAAGCCATGACCTTCGCGCGGATAGCGGACGAAGACAGTTTCCACGCCACGGCGTTTGAGCGCCATGTACATCTCTTCCGCCTGCGTGATGTGCACGTCATTATCCTGCTCGCCGTGAATGAAGAGCGTCGGTGTCTGCGCTTGTCTGACGTAACGCAGCGGTGACCACTGCCAGAGCTGTTCGTAGTTGTCCCAGGGAAAGCCGCCAAATTCGGCATGAATCAAGTCCTGGTAAAGTGAAGTCGCATAAAAGCTCACCAGGTTGCTGACGCTGGCACTGGCCACGGCAGCTTTGAAGCGCGGTGTCTGCGTAATGATCCAGTTGGTCATGAAGCCGCCATAAGAGCCGCCGGTCACTCCCATTCGACCTTGATCGATCCAAGAGTACCTGCGCAGCGCTTCATCAACGCCGGCCATCAGGTCTTTGTAATCGCCGCCGCCCCATTCATTCAGCGTGCCGTCTGAAAATTTTTGACCATAGCCGCTCGAACCGCGCGGATTAAGATACAGCACCGCATAGCCGCGGGCCGCATAAGCCTGAAAAGCCCCATTGAATCCCCACCCCGACATTCCATGCGGTCCACCATGCACACTCAGGATCAGCGGATACTTGCGGTCTTCACGAAGATTAACTGGTTTCATCAACCAACCCTGGACGGGTGTGCCGTCAAAGCTTCTGAAATTGATTTCTTCGGGAGCGATCGCTCTAACGGAAAGCGTGAAAGAATCATTGTGTGCGCTCAAACGTCGCAGCGGAACACCACTTCCTAACCCAATCCACACCTCGGCCGGATGCAAGGCGTCGGTTAAGGTAAAGGCCAATGGCATAAGGTAACTATC
>CAZVHN010000657.1:0-3096 GCA_964626895.1 uncultured Chloracidobacterium sp.
ACACCTTCTCCTTCGCGCCACCCTTTTGTTCATTGTCATAACTGCCGCGGCACCAATCTTAACAAATGCCCAGGTGAAGCCTGCCCGCGATCCCAAGCAGCAGGTGGACGAGGAATACACGAAGAAGATTCGCGAGTATACAACCGAGACTTTTTTCAACTCGCCTTTGACCGATTATCTCCCGGCCTCTCCAAACGTGCCGACGCCGAAGGCCGTCCTCGGAGATGTCGCCGGGGCGCCGGGGAAGTTGCCCTACGCAGCGGAAGTTTATAGCTACATGCGAATGCTGGAGAAAGCGAGCCCGCGCGTTAAAGTTTATTCAATTGGCACTACTGAAGAGGGACGCGAGATGATCGCGGTGGCGGTGGCCTCAGAGAATTTGCTGGGCAAGCTTGATGAGAACCGCGCTCGGCTTGCCAAACTTGCCGACCCGCGCACTATCAACATGAACGATGATGAGGCCGATCGGCTCGTGGCGGCGTCGTTTCCCATCTATTACATCACCGGCGCCATTCATTCGCCCGAAACTGGTTCGCCGACGGCCCTCATGGAGCTTGCCTACCGGCTCGCCGTGGACGAAAGCCCGTACGTGCGCACGATTCGTGACAACATGGTCATCTTAATCACGCCCGTCGTCGAGGTTGATGGCCGCGATCGCATGGTGGATGTCTACAACTGGCATCTGGCGAACCCCAAATCAAACTGGCCGCCGCTCATTTACTGGGGCCATTACGTGGCTCACGACAACAACCGCGACGCTATCGGTCTTTCGCTGAAGCTGACTCGCAACGTGCTGAATACCTATACGGGCTGGAAGGCGCAGGTAATTCACGACCTGCATGAGTCAGTCCCCTACCTCTACGACAACACGATTGGCGACGGTCCCTACAACGCCTGGGTCGATCCGATTCTTACCGACGAGTGGCAGATGATTGGCTGGAACAACGTCTCGGAAATGACCAAGTTCGGCATGCCGGGCGTGTTTGCCCACGGAAATTTCGACACCTGGTCGCCTGGATATCTGATGTTCATAGCTGCTGCTCACAATGGCATCAGCCGTCTTTACGAAACGTTTGGCAATGCCGGCGCGGATACGGTCGAGCGCACACTGTCCGCTAACGACTATTCGCGTACATGGTATCGCCAGAATCCGCCACTGCCGCGAGCGAAATGGTCGCAGCGCAACAACAATAATTATCAACAGACTGCCCTGCTAACCACGCTTCATTATTTCAGCAACAACAACAAGCTCTTCCTGAAAAACTTCTACGTGAAGAGCAAACGGTCAGTCGAAAAGCCAAAGAACGAGGGCCCCGCCGCTTATGTCTTCCCCGGCGACGATCCGCGCCTCGGCAATCAGGCAGAACTGCTGCGCACACTGCAAGCGCAGGGTTGCGAGATTCATCGCGCCACCGCTCCATTTACCGTCTCAATTAGAACTAAGAAGAAGCCGGCAGCCGCGGCGTCTCCAGGCGCATCGCCAACGGCATCGCCAACAGCGTCTCCATCTCCGAGCCCATATCGAGCAGACCAGGGAACAGCGGCGGCGGAGGACCGGCAATTCCCGGCCGGCAGCTACATCGTGCGCATGGACCAGCCCTACAGCCGCATTGCCGATGCGCTGTTGGATCATCAGTACTGGGCGCCTAACGATCCGCAGCAGGACGTCTACGATGACACTGGCTGGACCATGGGCGAACTAGGCAACGTGCAGGTCGTGCGCGTGACAGACGTGAAAGCGTTGAGTGCTGCGATGGAACGCGTTACCGGCGAAGTGCGGGCACCGGCAGCAGTAAACGGCAGCGGTTCGGTCTACCTTGTCAATCACAACGCGGACAACAGTCTCGTGACATTCCGTTACCGATTGAAGGATGTGGCCATGGAAGCAGCGGAGGAGCCATTTGACGCTGCTGGCCGAAAATTCAATCGCGGCTCATTCATCATTCGCAAAGCCTCAGCCTCTGAAGTACAAAAGGCGGCGACAGATCTGGGTCTGCAAGTCTACGCGGTCGATACCGCTCCGACAGTTAAGACTCATGCTGTGAAGGCGCCGCGCATCGCGATGGTCCATACGTGGCTCAGCACCCAGGACGAAGGCTGGTGGCGTTTGGCTTTGGATCAATTGGGAGTTCCCTACGCTTATATCAGCTCGCAGGATGTGGCCAAAGATGCAGAGTTGAGACGCAAGTATGACGTAATCATTTTTGGTCCCGTCGGGCGTGGTCCAGGCGCCATCATCAGCGGCATGCCGATGTGGGGCAATCCCATTCCGTGGAAAACCACTGCTTTGACCCCCAACCTCGGAAAGATCGACTCGACCGATGATATGCGCCCAGGCCTGGGTTATTCCGGACTGATGAACCTGCAGAAGTTTACGCAGGATGGTGGACTCTTTATCGGCGTGATGGATACTGCCGATCTCGCCGTCACCGCCGGCTTTACCCCTGGAGTCTCCATTGCTCGATCTACGCGACTGAAAGCGATCGGGGTCGTATTGCGCTCGAAGGTTGTCGATGCGAGCAGCCCGATAGCGTACGGCTATGGCGATACGCTCCCGATCTATTGCTTCAATGGACCCATATTCAACCTAAGCAATTTTGCCGGCGGCAGAGGCGGGCGGCCGCGTCGAGACGCACGAATGACGGGGCGGGGTACGCCTGATGATCCCGACACTGTGCAGGGCAGACCTGCGGTCGAAGCCCCGGAACTGCCAACGGCGGAAGTGTGGGAGGCGATGCCTTTGACCGACGAGCAACGGCGCAACGGGATTAATGTTATTCCCCCGGCGATGCGCCCGCGTGTTGTCTTTCGTTACGCGGACAACAAGGATTTGTTTGTTTCAGGTTTGTTGGATGGCGGTGACGAGATTGCGCAGCATCCGATGATCGTCGATGTGCCTGCCGGACAGGGACATTTCGTGCTGTTCTCAAACAATCCCATCTGGCGAGGTCAGACCAAGGGCAGCTATTTCCTGGTGTTCAACGCGATCTTGAATTTTGATAACTTAAATGCCGGCAGGAAATTGGACGAGAAGTAAGCTACTAAAAGCGTCTAGCTTCTAAGGAGCTAATAAAAGACGGGGTTTATCGGGTCGAC
>CAZVHN010000658.1:0-13498 GCA_964626895.1 uncultured Chloracidobacterium sp.
GGTTCTGGCGCTCGAAATGAACGCGGAGTCTGAAATATAGAACAAGAATCTGCCGTCCGCTCCTGCCTCCTGCTCCTGCCCCCTGCCCCCTGCCTCCTGTGGCCCTAATCCACCTGGTATGTCGCCACACTTGTAGGTGTCTCGAAGCATCGCACCTTGAAAATCTGCACACGCTTGTCACCGACCTTCGAACTGACTCGCTCCAAAATATATTTTGCGAGATTCTCAGCCGACGGCTGCAACTCATGAAAGGGCGCCAACTCGTTGATGTTCTGATGGTCCAGGTACTGGACTACTTCGTCGGCGGCAGCCTTCAACTCAACAAAATCAACCAGCAGCCCAATGTTATCCAACTCGCGCCCGCGCGCGTAGATTTCAATTCTGTAGTTGTGACCGTGTAGGTTCTCACACTTCCCTTTGTAGCCACGCAGTTGGTGCGCGCTGGAGAAGTTGCGCTCAATCATCACTTCAAATTGTCCGGGCATGGCCGAAAGTCTGGCACAAGGCAAAGTCCAAAGTCCAACCCGGCGAGGCGGGCAGTTTTGTGGAGTGCGGTTGCAAGCCCGAGCGCGACACCGCTTTGGATTTCCCTGACGTGCTTTCCCACCAAAGCGCCGTCGCCGCTTCACTCTGCCGGCGCACTCCAAAGGTCAGACAAACTCAATGTTGGCGATCGGTTGGTGGCCGAGTGGGGATTCAAATATTCGGCTTAGCTCGTCAATCTCTGAAGTAACTCGACAAGGTGGCAGGCTCTTCAGAAACGTGCGCCCGTAGGCTTTGGTACGCAAACGCGGATCGAGCACAGCAAGGACGCCGCGGTCGGTAGTGCTGCGTATCAGCCGGCCCAGTCCCTGCTTCAAGCTGATAATCGCCTGCGGAACGCTGTATTCGAAAAAACTCGACCCGCCCTCGTCTTCAATGTAACGCTGGCGGGCCGCGACTATCGGATCGGTGGGTACAGCAAAAGGCAGCTTGTCGATGATCACGCACGACAACTGTTCGCCGCGCACGTCCACACCCTGCCAGAAACTCGACGTCGCAAAGAGCACGGCATTCGGCGTTTCCCTGAATCTCGCCAGCAGCCTGCCCTTTGCTGCGCTGCCTTGCAGGAAACAGGGATAGTCCAGCTCTGTCATTACCAGATCGTACAGCGACTGCATTCCCGCGAGGCTGGTTGACAGCACAAACGCGCGCCCATCAGTGGCGTTCACAATCTTGATGACCTCGGCAGCTGCGGCCTGTGGCCATTCCGAGGAACGTGGATCGGGCATCTTTGGCGGCAGGTACAGCAGGGCCTGGCTCTGGTAGTCGAACGTGGGTTCCGCAATCAGGTCCTCAGCCTTGTCGAGCCCCAGCCGTTCGCGAATGAAGGCGAAGTTCCCCGCGCTGGAAAGCGTTGCTGAGGTCAACACCACAGTTTCCACCTGGCCAAAGAGTTTGTCTTCGAGCAAACCTGAAACGTCAATTGGCGAGGCGCGCAGGAAGAAGCCACGGCCTCGGCGTTCCGTCCAGTAGACAAACTTCTTATCGGCCCCGGTAACGATGAACTGAAGGTCAAAGCGAACCTGTCTAATCCGCCGCACGAGATTCTCGACCTCAGCGGGGTTATCCTTGAGCGCATCCAGAGTTGTCTCAAGTCGCGCCAGCGCACCATCGAGGGCCATGTAGAGATCCCCGAGTGGAGTCGCGCTAATCTCTCCGCTGCTACTCCTGGTGGCGAACGTTCCAGGGACGATGGCGTAACGCCCTTCTTCACCGCGGCCCACGCGAAAGCCCATCCAGAAATTTGCCGCGAAGCGCTCCACCCGCGCACAAGTTTTAGTTATTTCCCGATCCACCTGGGCATTCTCGATGGTCACGGCGGTGATGTCGCGCACCAGGTCTTCCACCTGGTAATTCGAAACCTGGGCGCCGAAATATTCTGAGACTACGTCTTCAATCAGATGGGCCTCATCAAGAATAACTGCGGAATAGTCAGGCAACACATTGCCATAGGCGCTGTTTCTGAGCGCCAGGTCCGCAAAGAACAAATGATGATTGACCACTACGATGTCGGCTTCCTGGGCCCGATTTCGCATCCGGGTAATGAAGCAGGGCTCGAAGTCCGGGCACTTCTGACCGATACAAGTGTCGGAACGTGCGTCGATGTGGCGCCAGAAGGAAAGATGCTCGGGAAGATTTGCCAACTCCGCGCGGTCGCCCGTAGGGGACCCTCTCGACCAATGGGTCACGTCCTCAAAGTAATCAACCTCATCAAGCCCGTCGAGAACCGGGGAGCTCTGAGCACGATTGAGTCGCTGCAAACAGACGTAGTTATTTCGTCCTTTCATGTAGGCGGCCGTAAACTTCTTCGGCAACACGCTCTGCAGGAATGGAATGTCCTTTTCCATCAGTTGTTCCTGGAGATTCTTGGTGCCGGTAGAGATGATCACCCGCCCTCGTCCCCCAAGCGCCGCCGCAACCGCGGGAACAAGGTAAGCCAATGTCTTTCCCGTTCCAGTTCCGGCCTCGACGATCAAGTGGTGTCTATCTTCGAATGCACGCATCACCGCCCCGGCCATCTGAATCTGGCCGGGCCGATATTCGTATTCCGGGTGCGCTTTCGCGATTAGACCGTCAGGTCCGAAGATTTCTTGCATTGTGTATGAGTTGATTATTTACGATCCACGAAATACACGAACCATCACGAATCCTATTATTGCGATTTCGTGTGATTTCGTGGATCGTGTTTGCCTCTCCGTTTGGGTTGTGTGAGAGCACCCACTCAACGTTTGATTTCGGTAAAGTGGTTTTGTGAGTGAACCGGATCCAATCTACGAGCCGTTGCGGCGTTCACTTATGTAGCGTTCCACGGTATTGACGAGGATATTCAAGCGCTCGCTGGTTTCCGCTTGCACGATGGCGATTTTGCGCATGGTTTCCTCTACGCCGTTAAGACGGTCGTTTGACTCAACCTGAACATTAGCGAGGCGGAGCATTACATTCTCGATCTTGGTCATTCTTTCTTCCACACCTGTAACCCGTGCCTCAGCCTGGAGCTGTTTCTCGTCAAGCTTCTGCATGTTGATGGCAAACTGAGCCTGCTGCTCGAGAATAAACTGCATCGTCTTTTGCATCTCTTCGTTAATCATGGATGAATGCCCCTTCGAAGCGTATTTTACTCTTTGGAGGCGTGCCCGGCTATTAGTCAGCGCCCATCGCTTCCTGTTCCGGTCTGCGCTTCAATCGATTCGGATACAGCGGAAACCGCGCGGTGAGATCAGCCACACCTCGCTGCACTTTCCGACGAGTATCTTCGGATTCAGGTGCGTGAATTATTTCGGCGATCAGGCGGCCGATTTCACGCATCTCCGGCTCTCTCATTCCCCGCGTGGTGACTGCCGGCGTGCCAATGCGCAGGCCCGAAGCAACGAAAGGCTTGTTCTGGTCGAAGGGAATCGTGTTCTTGTTGACCGTAATGTGCGCCGCTTCGAGTGCCTTCTCAGCGTCCTTTCCAGTAATTCCCTTCCCATTCATCCACACATCAACCAGCATCAGGTGGTTATCGGTGCCGCCGGAGACTAAGCGAAGTCCCTGCTCTTGCAGCTCGCTGGCGAGGATTTTCGCATTCACCAGAATTTGACGCTGATACTCTTTGAAGTCGTCGCGCAATGCTTCACCAAACGCGACCGCCTTGGCGGCGATGATGTGAATCAAGGGACCGCCCTGCACCCCCGGGAAGAGTTTTCGATCTATTTCCTTGGCATGTTCTTCCTTGCAAAGGATCAACCCACCCCGCGGGCCGCGCAAAGTCTTGTGCGTTGTGGTGGTCACATAATCAGCGTGCGGCACGGGAGAAGGATGAAGGCCGGCGACCACAGGTCCCGCGATGTGGGCAATATCAGCAAACACTCGTGCCCCGATTCCGCTTGCGATTTCACCGATGCGCTTGAAGTCGATTATTCGCGGGTAGGCTGAGGCGCCGCAGATGATGAGTTTTGGTTTGTGTTCTTCGGCGATGCGCTGCAGCTCGTCGTAATCGATCTGTTCGGTCTCGCGGGAGACGCCGTAATCGGCGACTTTGTAGCTGATGCCCGAAAAGTTCATCGGATGGCCGTGGGTTAGGTGGCCTCCGTGTGAGAGATTCATGCCCAGGATCTGATCGCCATACTGGATGGCCGCCAGATAGACCGCCATATTTGCCTGCGCGCCACTGTGAGGTTGCACGTTAGCGTGTTCAGCGCCGAAAAGTTCCTTCGCCCGATCGATCGCAGCTTGCTCGACCACGTCGCTCCATTCGCAGCCACCGTAGTAACGTTTCTTTGGATAGCCCTCAGCGTACTTGTTAGTGAAGACTGAGCCCATTGCCTCGAGCACGGCTTCGCTCACGAAATTTTCCGAAGCAATCAGTTCGAGACCGTTCGCTTGCCGCGCGACCTCGTTGTCAATGGCCTCTGAGATCATGGGATCAACAACGGAGAGTGAAGCGTTTTTGAGATCGGTCATTCGGTTCACCTTTCGACAGCTATACTCATCGGCAATCCTCTGGCAAACACTGTTCGAATTAGAAATTTGATGGTACATCACCCGTCGGGTGCTCGCAACGGGGGACCGGATCATCTTCCATTTGTCATTTGGCATTTGGCATTTTTCATTTGTTAACTTTCGTTGAGAGGTGAAATCGCAAGAATAACTCTAACCTCGTAGCAGGTAACCCAATGAAAGATGAGAAATGTCAAATGAGATATGGAAAATGATCCGCTTCGTGACCGGCAACATTTCCGCTCCCCAGTCGTGCACCGGTGAGGGTACAATCCCTCCATGGCAGAGTATCTTGATGTCACCAAGTGGGCGCGTCGCGATCTATTTCAGTTCTTCCTTAATTTTGACAATCCATACTTCAATATCTGCACCAGCGTGGATGTCACCAGGCTCCTGGAACTACTTCGCGGTCGTCCGGATGTCAGCGTCACGTTAACCTATCATTACTTTGCACTTCGGGTGGCGAATGAGATCGAACCCTTCCGCTATCGCCTCAGGGACGGCAAGGTACTGGTCCACGAAGTCATTAACGGCGGAACCACTGTGCTGCTGCCGAATGAAAGCTTTAGCTTCGCATACTTTGACTACCACGAAGATTTTGAGAAGTTCATCACTAAAGCTCAACGGGCGGTTAATGAGGTGCAGAAGGGAGACGGCCCCTTCAGCCCGAAAGAGGCCGACAACGCAATTCACTTCACTATCTTGCCCTGGGTGTCGTTCACGAGCTTTGCGCACGCGCGCAATTGGGGACGCGAAGATTCGGTTCCGAAAATTGCGTTCGGGAAATTTGTAAAGAAGAACGACCGCACTCTGTTGCCAATTTCTGTAGAGGTACACCACGCGCTCATGGATGGACTGCATGTGGGACGATTCCTGACGCGGTTGGACGAAGTGCTGGCAAAACCGGAGAGCTACCTGGTCAGATTGTAGGGGTGTCCCTCCCTGGGCATCCCGGGCTATCCGCAGATTACACAGATTACGCAGAAACACTTAGGCAGTAAGACGACGAAGTCAAAAACCCTTTGTAGCCAGTCTGTTTCTTCTCATCTGCGTAATCTGCGGATAGCCTGGGGTGCCCACGCAGGGACACCCCTACAATTATCTCCGGTTGCTTTAACTTTTTTGCTAAGCGAGAATGGCAAAGTTCATCAGGACATCGACAACAAAGTAGAAAAACAATTCAATGCGCTGGTCACAGTATTTTATTCCCACTCTCCGCGAGGATCCGGCTGACGCCGAAGTCGTATCGCATAAGCTTCTGTTGCGTGCGGGCGTCATTCGCCAACTGGCCGCCGGCATCTACTCTTATTTGCCAATTGGCCAGCGCGTGGCTCTGAAGATCATGCAGATCCTCCGTGAGGAAATGAATAACATCGGAGGCCAGGAGTTTTACCTGCCCGCACTCCACCCGGCAGAGGTGTGGAAGGAATCTGGGCGTTGGGATGCGATTGGCGACGACATGTTCCGGCTGAAGGACCGGAAGGGCGCCGATATGTGTCTGGGTATGACTCACGAAGAGGTCTTTACCACGATCGCTCGCAACGAAATTCGGTCTTACAAACAACTGCCGCAGGTTTGGTATCAAATCCAGATCAAGTTTCGCGACGAGGCGCGACCTAAGTCGGGTCTCATGCGCTTGCGGACCTTCATCATGAAGGATGCCTACTCTTTCGATGTTGATGAGGCCGGTCTCGACCGGTCCTTTGAAGATCAGAGGGAAGCCTATAAACGCATCTTCACTCGCGCGGGGATCAAGTTCACGATTGTCGAAGCATCATCGGGAGCGATGGGTGGTTCGGCATCCCACGAGTTTGTCGCCAGGACCGACGCGGGAGAAGACCTGATCGCCACTTGCGAGAATTGCGGTTACGCCGCCAACCTCGAAAAGGCAACTTCGCGGCTGGCGCGGATAACTGATTTTGTAGGGCCGAATGCGCCTGAAGAGTTTCCCACGCCGGGCGTGCGAACGATTGAAGATCTGACGACTTTTCCGGGTGGGGCCACAGCGGAAAACCAAATGAAATCGCTCGTTTATGTGGCCACGATAAACAACGAGCCGACGGCGGCGCTCGTGCTCATGCGCGGCGATCACCAACTGCACGAGACCAAGCTTGCTGACACACTCGGAGCAACCGCCATCCGCCCCGCGCACTCTGAAGAGATTCGAGAACTACTAGGAGCTAGCGCAGGCAGCCTGGGCGGAGTGGGCGCAAAGGAAAGCGCGCGGGCCGCGAATCGTGAACTTGTGATACTCGCGGACGAAGGCTTACGTGGACGGCGTAACATGACCACCGGGGCAAACAGGGATGACCATCATCTCCGCGGTGTGGACTTAGCGCGCGACATGCGGGTGGATCGCTGGGCTGACTTGCGCACAGTTGCCTCAGGCGAGGCCTGCCCACGCTGCGAGACGGGCGTGCTGGAAGTATACAAGGCGATGGAGATTGGCCATATCTTCAAGCTGGGCACAAAGTACTCCAAATCGATGGGTGCGACCGTGCTAACGCCCGAAGGCAAGGAAGTTCCGATTGTGATGGGAAGCTACGGCATCGGCGTTGAACGCATCATGACTGCCGCTATTGAGCAGAACCACGATCAGGACGGCATCATTTGGCCCAAAACGCTCTCGCCTTTTGACGTTGTTGTCACAATCACCAACATGAAACAGGATTCCCTACGCGCAGCCGGCGAACAGCTTTACAAAGATTTGCAGAGAGCGGGACTCGAGGTCCTGCTCGATGACCGCGACGAGCGCGCCGGTGTGAAGTTTAAGGATGCAGACTTGATTGGCATTCCATACCGCATTACCTTAGGGAAGAAGATTGCGGACGGCCTGGTCGAGTTGTTCGAGCGCAGAGCAAAAACCAGCGAAGACGTTAAGCTGAGCGAGATAGTGTCGCGCATTCAGAATCTGGCGCTGGCCGGTTTGTGACAACTTGAAGTGGCATGATGTTCAAGAAATGAAATCCATCTGGCTCTCTTTTATTTTACTAACAGCAGCTGTACCCGCCACTGCCCAGGACCTCCTCCCCGAACTCGTCCGTCGCATTAAGCCCTCTGCAGTTGCGATTGAAACCTTCGATGCACGCGGCGAAAAGCGTTCTCGGGGCAGCGGTTTTTTTATCGACACCGATCGCGTTGTCACCAACCGCCACGTCCTTGAAGGCGCTTTCCGAGCCGAAGTTCATTCATCGACTGGAGCCAGCTATCCGGTTAAAGGCGTTCTGGCCGTAGACGCGGAAGGCGACATAGCGATCTTGCTGGTGGAACCACCTCCTGATTTGGTACGCCCTTTATCACTCGATCGCACCTCGCCACAGGAGGGCGAGAGTGTTGTCGTCATCGGCAATCCTTTCGGTCTGGAAGGCAGCGTGACCAATGGAATCGTCTCTGCGGTGAGAGACATCCCCACGTTTGGAAGAATTATTCAGATCACGGCGCCGATCTCGCCAGGTTCAAGTGGCAGTCCCGTTGTAAACATGCAGGGCCAGGTGATTGGTGTCGCCACACTCCAGGTCACCGGTGGTCAAAGCGTCAATTTCGCGATTCCTTCAGAACGAATCTCCCAGCTACAGATCGGTCCGCTCACTTCGCTTTCAGATCTTGTGGTGGCAGCCGGCAGGAACAAGCGGGCCCGGGCTGTGCAGTTTTTCCGCGACGGGCTGAGCTTTCTTTCCAAGGACGACTGCGAAAAAGCCCTGCCCTATTTCGAGAAAGCTGTCGAGTCAGACAGCAACTACGCAGAAGCCTGGGCCCAGGCGGGGTTTTGCAATGAGAAACTGGGCCGCCACTCTGAGGCCATCGAGGCGTCAAAAAAAGCGGTGAGCCTCAGACCCTCCTCGGAGTCCTATTTCAACATCGGCTTGGCGAACTATTATCTAAAGCAGTATCGCGAAGCCGCGGAGGCTTACCGGCAAGCAATTCGCCTCGATCCTTACAACGCCGCCGACGCTTATTACGCTCTGGGACTTGCCTACCGCGATTGGGGTCGTGCCGACGACGAGATTCAAGCTTACAAACAGGCGATCCGTTTACGGTCCGACTACACTAGTGCATACGAGAGACTGGGAAGCAGGTATTTCCGCTCCAAGAAGTATGCCGAGGCGCTTGAAGTTTATAAGCAGTTGGCCAACTTGAAGCCCGGTGATGCAGCTGTACCGAATAGTTTGGGGGAAACGTATTTTGAGATGGCCCGCATGAATGATGCGGTGGAGGCTTTCAGGCAGGCGATTCGATTGAAACCCGACTTTGGGCGAGCATATTACAACCTCGGCAAATGCCTTCTGGCGATGGGCAACCGCGACGCCGCGCTCGAGCAGTACAACATTCTGCAGAATCTCGACCAGGACTGGGCCGAGAAACTAAATAGCCTCATTAACCCCTGAAATAAAGGAGGCAGACGGCAGGAGCGGATCGTTTTCCATTTGTCATTTCTCATTTTTCATTGGGCTATTTCGACGGCGTTGCTATCCGCAGATTACGCAGATTACACCGATTAAGAAACGGACTACCCACAAAGGGCTCTTGACTTCGTCGTCTTACCGCCTAAGTGTTTCTTTGAAATCTGCGTAATCTGCGGATAGCCTCCTATTCTTCCGGAGCACGCCACTTTCGATTGATTAGGCTCGCGACGAACCCCGCGCCGAAGCCGTTGTCGATATTTACCACCGTCACATTGGACGCGCACGAGTTGAGCATGCCGAGCAGCGCAGCCAGGCCACCAAACGAGGCGCCATAACCGATGCTCGTCGGTATGGCAACAACAGGCACGCTCACGAGGCCGCCAACCACCGAAGGCAACGCTCCCTCCATTCCCGCGGCTACAATCACCACCCGCGCGCGCTGCAGCAACGCCCGCTCCGACAACACTCGATGAATCCCGGCAACGCCTACATCCCACACCCTCTCGACGCGGTTTCCCATGGCCTCGGCCGTCAGCGCCGCTTCCTCGGCCACCGGAATGTCGCTGGTGCCCGCCGTAACAACTGAAATCTTACCCACCCCTAGTTCCGTAAGATCTCTTTGGATTCGAATTAACCGTGCCGACTCGTGCCACTCGGCTTCGATGACGACATTACGCACCTCACCAAACGTGCCCGCGTCTGTACGCGTGACAATGACATTCGGCGAACGTTGCGCTAAACGCTCGACAATGCCTACCACTTGCGCGCGCGTTTTGCCCGCGCCGAACACAACTTCGGGAAAGCCCTGGCGCAACGTACGCGAATGATCCACCTTGGCGAAGCCGATGTCTTCAAAGTGAAGATTCTTGATACGCCGCGCAGCTTCGTCCGTCGCGAGTTCACCGTTCTTAAATGCTCGCAATAGCTCTTCCAGTTCTTGAGGGTTCATTGGCAGTAGTATGCCGCGGCTTCCCGGCGGATGTCACGGATGGTGAAACTTGATGTGTGTCTTGAAGGGCTTACCTTGTTTTTTGATCAGATATCCAACCTCAGCAAATTTACAAGTGGGGAAGGTGGGCAGAGCGCAGCGCGCCCCCGCTCCAGCGTAGCGTCATTTCGCTGGGTAAAAAGCCGCTCAATTCTCATGCAGACTCAGCCAGTGTAATCTTGAAGAAAACTAAAGTAGATGACGCTACGCTGGAGCGGGGGCGCGCTGCGCTCTGCCCACCTTCCCCACCTGCAAATTTGCTCGGCTTGAATTGTCAATTCAAGGTTGAGTGGTTGCGAATCTTGAGCGGGGGCGCGCTCCGCTTTGCCCTCTTCCCAACCTGCAAGTTAGCGGGACTTGAGCCGTCCTCAAAAAAGTTGAATGCCAGTATCAGGCGTCCGCTGATATTGAATTTGTGGTTCCGCTGGCATATCCTCTCGCGCAATCGCTTCCGGAGCGAATTCAGTTTGCCCGATCTTCAAGATTGGGCTCTCTGCACGTGCACGCAAACTGTTGCATACACTCAATATGATTCTTGGCACAGAATGGGTTATTGACGCAGTCGGCTGTAATCCGGCGATACTGACCGACCTCGGAAGAATGCGCGCAGTGTTCGATCGGGTGATCAGCGATCTGGATCTTCACGTGCAGGGAGAAGTGGTCTGGCATCAATTTTCGCTGCCAGACGGCGTCAGCGGTCTGGCGCTGCTGTCCGAATCGCATCTTGCTTGTCACACCTATCCGGAATTCCGCGCTGCTACGTTTAACCTTTACTGTTGTCGCAATCGTGAATCCTGGCCCTGGGAAACAATGCTGAAGGAGATGCTAGGTGCGACGGGCGTGACGGTGCGGGTCCTTGACCGATTGATCCAGGAAGATGAGCCGGCAATGGAGGAACTGGTCGGCCGCAGTGCGAGTAAATAACCGTATGCTACTCCGATTCCACATCGGCTCGTTGTCAGCGCCCGGGGTCCCCAAGCGGGCAGCCCGCTTGGGGTGGGAGTGCGGGAGAGCTAGATGAGCGTGCTCCAGGCACAGTGTCCGGCTTGCGCCGGGCCCGTCGAATTCAAGAGCGGTCAGTCGGTCGTCGTCATCTGCGGCTACTGTCGCTCGGCGGTCGCTCGCACTGATCGCGAACTCAAAGATCTGGGCAAGGTTGCCGAGCTTGTGGAGACTGGATCGCCGCTCGACGTTGGCCTGCGCGGCACTTGGCAGGGGGTTTCGTTTGAGCTGACAGGCCGCGCCCAACTCGGTCACGAGATGGGCGGGCAGTGGGACGAGTGGTACGCCACGTTCTCAAATGGATGGCTCGGTTGGCTAGCCGAAGCTCAGGGCCGGTTTTATCTCACTTTCCAGTATCCCCCGACGGAAGGAATCCAACTTCCTTCGTTCGACCAACTGCAACTTGGCCAGACCGTTCCAGGGCTTCCCCAGCAGGCCACCTTGATGGTCGCGGAAACAGGCAGAGCAACCGCGCGTGGTGCAAAGGGCGAGATTCCCTACCTGCTGACTCCCGGCGAGACGTATTACTACGCAGACCTCTCAGGCCCCAACGGCGCTTTTGGAACGCTTGATTACAACGAGTCGCCGCCGCTTATATTTCTAGGCCATCAAGTCACTCTGGCCGATCTCGGAATTACCACGACCCGCACACCTGAACGGGAGCAGCGCCAGGTAGGAGCGGCCCAGCTGAATTGTCCGAAATGCGCCGGCCCGCTTGAGCTGCGCGCGCCGGACAAGACGGAGCGAGTGACCTGCCCAAACTGTAACTCCCTGCTGGACGTTAATCAGGGGCAACTCAGTTTTCTGAAAGCGCTCGAGAAGCCTTCCTTTGACCCGATCATTCCGATCGGCTCAAGTGGCCAGCTCCCCGAAGGAAAGATGACCGCGATCGGCGCTATGCAGCGCAGCGTGACGATCGAGGGCGTCCAGTACTTTTGGAGCGAGTATCTTCTCTACAATCCGCAAATTGGTTTTCGCTGGCTCGTGCACAGCGACAATCATTGGAATTATGTGCAAGCGGTCCCGCCGGGAGACGTTTTCGAATCGCCAAAGACTGCCAGCTTCCGTAGTAAACATTTCAAGATTTTTCAGGACGCACAGGCGATCGTCGATTGCGTGTTGGGTGAGTTTTACTGGAAGGTCGAAGCAGGCGAGAGGGTGCGCGGTGTCGATTACGTTCATCCGCCCGAGATGCTGTCCAAAGAAGTTTCATTCGTGACGGTCTCAGACGATCAACAAGCGCCGAATAAGAAGAAGAAACATACTACTGGAGAGATTAATTGGTCGCTCGGAACCTACATGCCCGTCGCGGAGGTCGAAAAGACGTTCGCCGTGAGCGGCCTTTCTCGCCCGTCGACGGTTGCCCCGAATCAACCCTACCCGCATAAGTGGATTTACAAATACTGGCTCATCTTTTTAGCCGTAGCGATGCTTACCGGATTTTTGATGCTCATCGCTTCCGGCTCGACGCGGGAAGTGTTCTCGCAGAGTATTACCCTCCTACCGCTCCCGAATGCCGATGGAACACAGGTGTTCTTCAGCGAGCCCTTAGAGTTGGCGGGCCGAAGCAACATCAGAATAACGGCCGAAGCTCCCGTCGAGAATAGCTGGGTTTATCTGGAAGGCGATCTGATTAACGACGAAACGGGTTTGGTTCAGTCATTTCCGATAGAGATCTCCTATTACTACGGCGTCGACAGTGGCGAGTCGTGGAGCGAGGGCGGCCGGAAAGACTCTGCTTTCGCTTCGGCATTGCCGGCAGGGCGGTACATTCTTCGCCTCGAAGGTCAGTGGGAGAAATGGCAACAACCGGCCGTCTTAACCGTGAAGATCGAGCAGAATGTCACGAATGGTTTCAATTTCCTGCTGGCGTTGATTACCTTGTCAATCGTTCCGCTAATCATGCTGATCTATCACATCAGCTTTGAGCGCAGGCGATGGTCAGAAAGCATGTTTGGCGGTGGCGACGATTCGGACGATGACTCGGACGATGACTAACTAGATCGCCGACCATTGTACTTTTATGAAAGAACACGACCTAGTTGTGCTTCGTTGCTGAGGTGAATGAGGAGAAGGATGTGTTAAAGAAACTCTATACGGTATTAGGCGTCGGCGTGATTTCCCTATACACCGTCGGCGCAATGCTCGGTTGGGAGATCGGGACATCTTCACGACGCCAGTTGCCGCCCGATGCGCGACAGAATGGCTACCGGTCTTTCCATTTCTGGCATTACGGCTTACGCGGAGGAAAATGATGCTGATTCATTCAATAGGATTGTACGTGCCGACGGTGTGCGGAGTGATTGTGCCCTTCAGGGAACTTTTGCCCGTCCTGGTTACTACGCTGCTATTCGTTCTGTTGGGCCTGGTAATTTTCGCGCTGGCATTCGTGATCATTGAGAAGGTTACGCCGTTTTCGGTGAGCAAGGAGCTCGAAGAGGATCACAACGTCGCGCTCGCCATCGTAATCGCATCCGTGATCCTCGGCAGCGCACTGATTATCGCGGCGGCGATTCACGGGTAGAGTTCTCAGCGATATCACGACCATCTGACGAGACCACTCCACTACAGAACCGAGGAGCGG
>CAZVHN010000659.1:0-2417 GCA_964626895.1 uncultured Chloracidobacterium sp.
AGATAGTTTTTCGCTTCGCTGCGGGCGGGTGACCATTCCAGTCTTTCCGGACGGTCCTCGGTTTTCTCAACAGCAAAGCTGGCGTGCACCGCCCCAATCACTGGCACTTCCGCGCTCACCATCCAGCGCATGATGCCGCCGGCTTCTTTGCGAATACTTTCAATGCCGGGCATCAAATCGACAAAGTTCCGAAACTCGCTGAAGAACTCGCGAGCGCGCTCTATCGTTGTTCTTAATTCCAATTGTTCCGTGTACGAGGCTTTGATTCTGAACATTCGTTCTTCCTTAACGGGATCTGATAATCTGGGTGCTATCCCGTGGCTCACTGTTGCTTCGGGGTGGCACGAAGTCTAAGTTACACGAGACGCCGGAAACAGTAAACATACATATTTTGTCACAAGAGAATACTCAAGTGAACACTGAGGAACACTGCCCACGTTGCGGCGAAGGCCGCCTGCAGGTCTGGTCTGACCTGAACGACGACGAACAAGAGGTCGTGCGGCGACTCCCACAGGCTCGTCACTACGATCTCGAAGAGCGACAAGCGACGCACTCCTGGTGCACGCGCTGCTGGTATGAGTCGACTCAGAATGAGGCGGAGGCGTGAGAGCTATCCTCGCTCTCAAGCCGAAGTGCTCTTAATTGCAGATCAACTCTCAAGCTAAGTCAGCTCGCAGGTAAGGAAGGCGGACCCTGTCCCCGCTCTTACGAATGAAGACACTTACACAGATATTGAGACATCTTAGAAGAGAACGCAGGCCGGAGTGGCGCGACCTTTCGTTGAGGTTCGACCCTTTCAGGGTCGGGAACGGTCGTGGCGTTTCCGGGGGCGCTGCCCCCGGCTATTTACTTCCACGCTTTCAGCGTGAAGACATTGCTCACAACTTCCGAGTGAACACCTAAATCCATGCTTTCAGCGCGAAGTCGGTTCACGCTTTAGCCGTGAAAGTCTCCATCCCTGAAGGGGATGAATTCAATAGCCGCGGTCGAGCGTTGCGCGACGCCCACGGATAGGCGAACGATAACCTGCCCGACCCTGAAAGGGTCGAACGAGCCCAGGACAGGGCCTTCTGCCTGGCAATTAAAGAGCGTTATTTGGTAATTCGATCATAAGCTTCGCGAATGCTTCTCATCTTTTCCACCAGCATTTCGTGAAGATCAACGGCCGACATAAATCCCAATTGGCTGGCGATATCTCTCAGCGCGGGATGATCGGTTGCGGGCAGACGTGCTTGTCTCCCCAGAATCAAACGCAGCTGATGATCGATCGTCCTCAGCAGGGTGTAACCGCTGCTCAGTACCGCAAAGT
This sequence comes from uncultured Chloracidobacterium sp., assembly GCA_964626895.1. GTDB lineage: Bacteria > Acidobacteriota > Blastocatellia > Pyrinomonadales > Pyrinomonadaceae > PSRF01. The sequence goes on from CAZVHN010000659.1 coordinate 1,310, forward strand.
GTTCCTCACCTAGGGAATCCGTAGCCCGCAGTCGCTCAAGAGTTGTCGCGGTAGAACGGTCTTCGCCTTCGTCGGAAACGTCGTCGCGCAATTGCAAATAGCGCGTGGCAAAATAGACATCAAGCATGCCGCCCGCTGCATACTTGACGTCGATGCCCCGGTGCCGATTTTGCTTTCCTTTCTCTTTTTCGAGCCGGTCGCGCACATGCCGCGTCTCTCTTTTCAGCTCTTCCGGGTCGCTCTGGCGCGCGGCTTCGTGAAGCGCGTGCCTGGCGTGGGTTTCGATCATCTTGCCGAGGTCCAGGTCACCGCCCACCGCGCGCAGTTTCACGTAAGCGAGCCATTCCCAGACAACTGTGCGCTCTTTCAGATAGTCGAGGAACGCTTGCGAACTTGCGACCAGGGGTCCGTTCTTGCCGTCTGGGCGCAGGCGCAAATCAACGCGGTAGAGATATCCTTCGCGCGTCACGCTTGCCAGCGCGGCAATCATCAACTCGCCTAGCCTGGCGTAGGCCTCTTCCTGACTCAGTGCAGAAACCGGTGCGGGAAGAAACGAATCGTAAACAATAATGATGTCGAGATCTGATCCATAATCGACCCCGCCACTGGCCAGACGTCCCAGCCCCAGAATGGCGATGCGCGGCTCATGGGCCAGACGGCCGAAGCGCCGGACCAACTCACGTTTCGCTACCAGGTAAGCAACGTCAATGCTTGCCGTTGCCAGGTCAGTTTGAAGACGATTTGATTCAAAGATCGATATCTCACCCGAGGCATCACGGGTGCCAATGTCGAGCAACAAGCTGGCCCAAGTGCGTCGCAAGGCTGACAATTCCGCCGAGAAGTCATTTTCGGGCGTAATGCTCGCGCGCAGCAAAGAGCGGAAGTCTCGGCGGGCGGGTTTTCCGCGCTCAGTCAGTGAAGTAACCAACGCAGGATTACTCTCCACCATCTCGCCGAAAAACTCTGACGAGCCGCAAAGCCGGACGAGAGCAACCAGACTCGCTTCGGAGATGGCTATGGAGTCGTCCGACTTGTCCAGCGATGAAGCGATGCGGGCGGCAAGTGTGAGCGCTCGGTGCGGGTTGAGCGAGCCGCGTGCCTCTCTCTG
>CAZVHN010000660.1:0-2328 GCA_964626895.1 uncultured Chloracidobacterium sp.
TGATCGATATGCCGGACCTCACCACTGCCCTGGGCCTGCGCGATCGCGCGCTGATGGAAGTCTTGTACGCTACCGGCATTCGCCACCGTGAAGCGCAGCAGCTCGGTCTCTACGACATTGACCTTTGGGCCAGACGGCTGACAGTGCGCCAGGGCAAGGGCAGTCGCGATCGCCTCGTACCGCTGACAGCAAACGCAGTCTACTGGCTCTCAAAATATCTGAGCACTGCACGCCCGGAGCTGGCCGCAGGCCAGCGCAAACCAGGGCAGCGGAAGCGCCAGCCGATGATGCTGCCGTCAGCGGCGTTGTGGCTGGCGCGCACCGGACATCAGCTCTCTTACGTGATGATCGAGCAACGCATCAAAGCTTACGCCCGCGCCGCCCAGGTGAAAGCCAACGTCCACACCTTCCGTCATTGCTGTGCGACTCACCTCTTACGTCACGGCGCCAGCATCCGCCACATCCAGCGCCTGCTCGGCCATAGCGACCTCCGCTCGACCGAGATCTACACGCATCTCGACACTGCTGACCTCAAACGCGCCGTCGACAAGCTGCCGCAACCATCGCTCAAGCAATAGGCAGTTGTTGCCGCTTAAGTTTGTAGGAACTGATGCCGGAACGGAGCTATACTTGCTTCTCTCCCTGCTTCTCTCTTAGTCGCTTGGCTTTTGTTAGCTGCCGCACGTGACGGCGGCCCGGCTCTTTGAAAACTGAACCACGCGGGCGCGCGTCAACGGGTGCCGCAGCGTCTTCTAACTGCCGTTCGGGGAGGAACTCTTCGCCGGAGTGGGAGGAAGAACAACGGCGCAAGGCTACACCGGCGACAATGTGCGCCAAAAGTTCACCTCAAAAGAACGGGACATTGAAACCGGACTGGATTACTTCGGGGCGAGATACTATGCCAGCACACAGGGAAGGTTCACAGGAGTGGATCCACTATTGGAAAGCGCCGAGCCTACGATGCCGCAAAGCTGGAACCGCTACAGCTATGTTCTCAACAACCCGCTCGCCTACACCGATCCAAATGGAGAAATCTGGGTTAGATCGGGTGGGCACATCGTTTGGTTTTCGCAAGACAGGTGGGATGAAGAGGTATCGAAGGCGAAGGATTCTAACGGAAATGCTATCTACACGCCCCTGACCCAAAGTGAGATGGAATTCAACACGAATTACGGCCGCGTTAGGCTAAATCCAAACGGCCCTGACGCCGATGCTGCACCAGGCTCAGATGCGTACGTTGGGTTTTCAATTGTCGGTGAGAACAAGACAGATTTCAGTGTAGCGGCCGCCGCGGGAATAGCCATTGGAGCGAGAGGCAGAAACCCCATCCTCATGCTCGGTGGGGCCACGATTGCAACACTCTGGATTCTTTCGAGTCCTGTAAGGCAGGGGCTGCCGGTCGTCGACCCAAACATATATGCGAGAAAGAAAGACCTGGAGGTAATTGACTATATTGCTGATAAGTACGGAATTGATCGAGAAACCTTGAGTGAGGAGGTACATGAGAGGAAAAGAACCTCTGGCCGAGGGGGCAAAGATAACTTGGGAAAGAAAGCAATAGAAAAGATTGCCAAAGAGATAAAGGAAGCCTTCGGTTCAAAGAAGAAGAAGTGATGACACTCACTCACAAGCGCTGCAAGAGTAGGAATTGAAAAGGATCGAGGAAACGCGATGGCAGGATTATATTCGGGTGCCGGAATAAGAATCATGGGACAAGGACTTGAGCTTAAGGAGATTTCAAAAAAGCTTGGCCTTCGTCCTTCACACACGCACCGGGCTGGCGAGTTTGACAAATTTGGTGCGCCATACCCAAAGGATATGTGGCTACTGGAATCTCCTCTTGGAAAACGTAAGCACTTGGACGCCCACCTGAAGTGGTTAGTTCAACAGCTAAAGCCTAGTCTTAGCTACCTTAAGACTCTCAAAAGGAAATACAGAATAGATGTCTTCTGTGCGTACACGGGTAATGGCGATGGTGGCTTGTCACTGTCTCCAACTGCCCTGTCAATCTTTACCGAACTTGGCATAAAGCTAGAGCTTTCGATTATTCTTCTTCGTCCTAAAACGGAGAGTGTGATAAGCGCCGCTACATCTTGATATGCTGAATGAACCCCGTGCCGACGCTTCTTTGACAACTTGCTCTCGCACGCAGGCGGGCGCGGGAGTAACTACACGTTCTTAACCCAAAAAGAACGGGATAACGAGACGGGACTCGATTACTTCCTGGCCCGGTACTACTCGTCAACGCAGGGACGCTTCACGAGTGTCGACCCGCAGAACATTGTCTTCGACAAAAACAGAGGTCGAAACGCAGACGAGCGAGCGCGA